>JAEXUU010000253.1 GCA_023452965.1 Pseudomonadota bacterium
CTCTTCCATATTGCAATCGGCCAACGGTTCGATCGATACGATCTGGATCGGCCAGTTGCTGGGCGAGAATGCACTTGCTGCTACGACAAACGGCAACCTGGTCATGTTTCTGCTAACCGCCTTTGTCTTCGGTTTCGGCATGGCATCGACGATCCTGATCGGACAGGCATTCGGGCGGCGTGATGTCGAGACAGCGCGCGCAATAGCGGGCACCACGGTTGGTACTTTCGTGCCGCTTAGCATTGTCGTCGCCATCATCGGCTGGCTACTCGCCCCAAAGGTGTTGGATCTGCTCGGAACGCCTGAAGCAATTGAACCGCTGGCGCGCGCGTTTCTGCAAGTTACGTTCCTCGCCATGCCGGCGATTCTGATGCAGACGACATTGATGATGGCATTGCGCGGCAGCGGCGACGCCATGACCCCGCTCATATTTATGGGAATGGCCGTTCTATTGGATATAGCGCTCAATCCCCTTTTCATTCTGGGCTGGGGGCCGTTGCCCGCACTAGGTATCGCAGGGTCTGCCTTGGCGACGGCTGCCGCCAATTACATAAGCCTCGCAGCGATGCTTTATTATATCTACTACCGTGATCTGCCTTTGCGCCTGCGCGGCGAGGAATTATGGCTTCTAGTTCCAGACCGGGAATTACTGCGGCTGATCTTCACCAAAGGACTGCCAATGGGCGTCCAGATGATCGTTGTTTCGAGTTCGATGCTGACCATGATGCGGCTGGTCAATCAGGAGGGGGTCGATACGACAGCCGCCTTCGGCGCTACGCAGCAGCTCTGGACTTATGTGCAGATGCCAGCCATGGCACTTGGCGCTGCTGTCAGCGCCATGGCTGCCCAGAATATCGGTGCGGGAAAATGGGATCGCGTGAGTTCGATAACGCGTATAGGGGCGATTTATGCAGTTCTGATGACGGGAGCCCTGGTTGTGCTGCTGCTTCTCGCGGATCGACAGGCCATGCAGATATTTCTCGGCGCGGACAGTCCGGCAATCGCGATCGGCCAGCACATCGGACAGATCGCGACCTGGGGCTTCATCGCCTTCGGCGTATCGATGGTTCTTTTCGGAACTGTAAGAGCAAACGGCCAGGTTATCTGGCCGCTCATCATTCTCTTCGTATCCATGTACCCGGTGCGTCTCGGTGTCGCCATTGGTCTGCGTGAACAGTTTGGTTCCGATGCGCTCTGGCTGAGTTTTCCAGCTGCAATGGTATCAACCCTGCTGATGGCGACGGTCCTTTATTTTCACGGCGGATGGAAAAAGAACTCATCGATGCATATCGACGCCCACGAACTTCAAGGGGAAGCGGCTTGTGTATCGCAATCGACAGAAGCCGCCCCATCGAGCAACGCGCTTGCTCCCAATGCTCCGCTTGTGGTGGAAGTCGAGCCCGGGACGTAAAGTTCCTGTTCAACCGATGGACCGCATACAGTTCACGCTCCGTCAAGGCTACACAAACGATAGGCTGGTTGGGTTATTGTTTCACAAGCTTCACCTGCAAGGGCACGGGGCGTGACACGATCCCCGTCTGTACGACGAAAGGAATCCTTCAAGCTCCAACTAAGACCTATGCGAGAGGATGAGTTCCCGACTTATCTCGGCTATTTCATTCCCGACTACGCAGCGGAGGTTGCATCAAGTTATCGTCTTTCCGACGTAGCCGCTCTTGATCAGGTAAAACGAGAAATGGCTTCGGACTTGCCAGACGGTGTCAATACGACTGACCAGATCTTGCTGTGTTTGATCGACCCTGCCTGCAGTCCGGAAAAGCTTCTCGGCTATCTCTGGTACAAACAGGATCCAGCGAAACAGGTAGCATTCATTATGGACTTTTACATCTTTCCCTCTTTACAGGGGAAGGGATACGGCAAGCTGGCCTTAACAACCCTGGAGGTCGACTTAAAGCGTCAAGGCTTTCAGCAAATCAAGCTCCGCGTCGCCGCTGACAACGCGCGTGCCAGGCATGTTTATGATGCAACGGGATTTCATGTGACGGGTATCAATATGAATAAGTCCCTCACTTAGTGGGCATTGGGAGCCAGGCTTCCGGACACACTCGATTTTTCATACGATGACTGATAGCTGAGGTTGTTACGCCGAGCTCGATTGCAGCCATTTTCATGCTTTTGCGGCGTACGATTGTCACGAATATGTTGAGATCAGCCAGCGCGGAGCGATCGAGGTTCACGATTGTCTTCCTTTGATAACGAGGCTGTTTGATAGCTTAAACAGGTCAGTTTGTCGTTATGGTTAGGACGGGGAGGTTTTGCAGCTGCCTAGGCTGCTTTGGTCAAAAAAAAGCCCGCGTTGCGGCGGGTTTTGATTTGGTTTTTGGCTGGTGCCTGGTTGCGTTGTCGGGGGATTGTTTCGCTGGATCAGTACCTTTTGCTGCCCACCCTTGGGGTTATGAGCGCGATGCGTTGCGTGCGTATAGAACTCGCTTCCGTGCATCGATATTAGGTCGAACGGTCTTCTGCGAGAAGCCGGAGCCAGCTCGCAAAGATACGAACATCGGATATGATCGAGAGATTTATGTATTTTCGTGGGAATTTGGTTGCGGGGGCAGGATCTAATCTTCACTTGCGCCCCGAGCAAGTAAAGATGGTTGCGGGGACGGGCAAACATCACAACTTGCTCTTCGAAGCAGACGCATGACCTGTAATATCTGCCCGCGCAACGCGTAGTTGCTACCTTGTCCGCAGTTTTCGAAGGTCAATTCAATACGTCTCAAAACGAGTCGATTACGCTCAAAATTCGTATACAGCCTCATCAAAATCAACCCCGAGCGAGAATAAGGTAAGCGAAATATCCGATGTAGCAGCAGACGAAGCCCGCGCCTTCGGCCCGGGAAAGTCTCTTGCCGCTGAGAAAGGCCGGAACACAAAGCAGCGTGGCCGCCGCCATGACGGGGATGTCGACGGAGATCAGGTTGTCCTCCACCGACATCGGATTGCCTGGAACCAACATGGTCAGGCCCAGGATAACAGCGATGTTATAGAAGCCGCTGCCGAGAAGGTTACCGACGGCGATGTCGCGTTCGTTGCGCATCGTCGAGACGATTGTCGTCACGAGCTCGGGGCTCGACGTGCCGATAGCGACGATGGTCAGGCCGATGCGGGCCTCGGAGACCTGCAGCCGGCGGGCGAGTTCGGTCGATCCCCAGACGAGCCAGTCGGCGCCTGCAACGATTATCGCAATCCCGACAACCATGGCTACTGCGCTGATCGATCCTGCGTGCGGATCCTCCCGCACCCTACGAG
>JAEXUU010000292.1 GCA_023452965.1 Pseudomonadota bacterium
GTTCCGCCCATCCCGCCGCCGCCGCCGACCGACTGACCGACGATGGCCATAGCGGCTTCGCCCGACGTCGTGACCGAGCCGCTGTTCGTCAGCATGATTGTGCCGGCGTTGCTGTTCTCGGCGCCACCGCCTCCCTGATCGTAGAACAGGCTGCCGGTCGCGCTGCCGCCGGCGCCGCCTCCGCCGGAGATCGATTGGGCGAGTATGCCTTGGGAATACGAACCGGTGGTGGTGATCACGCCGCTGTTGGTCAGCTGGATCTCGCCGACGGAACCGCTGACTCCCGGCCCGCCGGACTGGCTGGAGAAGACCGCACCGCTATCGCCGCCATTGCCGCCCATGCCGGAAATCGCCTGGGCGAGAATGCCGCGGGAAGTCGACCCCGTTGTCCTGATCGTTGCGGCGGAGGTGATGCTGATGCCGCCCGCGGCGCCGCCGTGGCCACCGTTTCCGCCATTGGCGACGCCGATGCCTCCGGATGCCTCACCCACCGAGCCGCCCTGGCCGCCGACGCTGCGCGCGGTCACGCCATCGGCGGATGCGCCCGAGGTGGTCAGGCTGACCTGATCGTGGAGGTAGACCCAGACATTGCCGCCGGCGCCGCCCTGGCCGCCCGGCGCCGTGGTCGCGTTGCCGGTGTCCACGTGGACGTTGCCGCTCGTGCCGCCAGCGCCGCCCTGGGTCTGCGCCAGAACCGCGCTCGCCCCGTCTCCCGTGGTCTTGATCGTCGCATTCGGGAACAGTTCGAGCGACACGGATCCGGTTGCTCCGCCGGCCCCCGGGACACCGGGAGAGAGATCGCTTCCGGCGGAGATGTAACCGGAGTTTCCGCCTTTTCCTCCCGTGGCGACCAGCTGGATGCCATAGGCGTTCTGCCCGCTCGTCGTGATCGCCAGGGGCCCGGCGCAGCCCAGATTCGGCGTGCAGCTCCGGAATGAAATGCTGTTGGAGGCGCCGGTGGGATCGGTGATCGACAGGACGGAACCGCCCGCGCCGCCATAGCTCCCCGTCTCGTTGATTGAGAGAACGCCATCGTGGTCCGAGCCGACGCCGCCATTGCCTCCTGTCGCCAGCATCGCGATGCCCGGGGCGTTGTCGCCATCCGTCATGATCGAGCTGCCCCGGCCGGAGCTGCTGAACAGGACATACATGCCGGGGGCACTGGCGCCGGCGCCGCCGCTGCTGAATTCCGCGTTGGCCAGGCCGTTTCCGCCGACGCCGCCGATCTGATTGACTACCAGGCCCCCGATACCCTGGCCGGAGCTGTACAGGACCGTGTCGGATACGGCTCCCGTGATGATCCCGGCGACGCCACCACGCCCGCCGACCGATTTCTCCTGACCATAGCCGCCAGCGCCGCCTTGCGACAGAACGCCTACGGCAGCACCTTGGCCGGCAACCGTCGCATTGACCGTGATCGTGCTGTTGCTGAGGTTGAAACTCGTGCCGCCGCCATCGGCGCCGGGCGTTGACGATGCGCCGCTGTCACCGGCGGACTCCATGTAGACGCCGGTCAGCATATAGCTGCCGGACAGCGCGACCGACGGCTCGAAGGTAAGCCCTATGGTGCTGTTGCTGATGTTCGTGACGAGCAGGCCGGGCTGGCTGCCCGCAGAATGGTTGGCGTTGATCTGATAGATCGCCTCCAGGCTGCGGGGCAGCGACCCGGGCTGCTGCGCCAGACCGCTCAGGTCGACAGCGACCGACGAGCCGGAGACCGTCAAGTCCAGCCCCGCCGCGTCCTGATAGTAGCCGGCTGCGAACCAGCCGGTCGGAACAGGCGGCGAGATCGTAAAGGACGTGTTCAGGCCGCTCACGGTGGCGGTCGGGCCGAGCTCGACAGGGGCCGTATAGACGGTTTGGGCGAGCGTGATCGCGGGTTGCCAGGCGACAAGCGCCGAAACCGTCAGCGGCCCGACGAAGCGCCGCATCCGGTCACTCCCCGACAGGCGCATAATCGGTGCGCGCTCGCCAAGTCGGCACCGGGCGCCGCGCGTTCCCGCCGGAAAGCACGGCCGCTGCGAGGAGGCATGGCCCTGCCAGCTTGCGACCTTCCCGGTTCAGCGCCGTCGTCATGCCGGACCTCCCGCCGCGCCCTGCGGCCTCCGTAAGATCGGCGCAGATGCCGGTCGCTCGCATCGGCGGAAAGCTGCAGTCAGGCCCTTGGGAGGACACGAAACATTAACCGCCGGGCCAAAATCCTAATATCGTTGCGCCGAGCCGCGCTTGTCCGATTCGATGAAACGGCCGATCCAGCCGATGAACCGGCATTTCCACGGTCGGGCGGGCGCCGCATCGTGGCAGACCGCGGCCGGCAAGGAACGCGATTGGATGCATCGTCCTGCAGAGGCCCGTGCGCTAGCCCCGACCGATGCCTTCGCGACCGGCGGCGGAGCCGCGGATGGCGGTTCCGCGCGCCCGGTATCGTTCTGGCGCGCCAACCTGGCGGCGTGGACCTTCATCGCGTTCTTCGGCCTGGCCTCGCGGCTCGCCGCCTTCAGCGATCTCGCGCTGGCCGTGACGCTGACCCTGGTGCTCGAACCGATCGGCTTTGTCCTGACGGCCGCGGCGTACAAGTTCTACCTGGAGCGGACGAGCGATCGCAGGGCCGTCATCGCCGCCTGGGCGCTGGCTTCTTCCGTCTCCGGCGGGCTGTTGCAGATGGTGATCGCCAATGCGCTCAAGGATGGCCTGTTTCCGGGCATCCCGGCGGGGAACATCGCTGCCAACGACGCTGTGCCGGCAGTGTTCTACACCGCGGTCTTCCTCGGCTGGTCGCTGGCCTATTTCTGGATAAGGGCGGACGTCGACGCCCGGTCGGAGCGGGTTCGGCGCAGCGAGGCGCAGGCGGCGGCGACGCGCGCCGAACTGCAGCGCCTGCGCCTGCAACTGGATCCCCATTTCCTGTTCAACGCGCTCAACACCGTGGCGGCCGAGATTCCGGAGAATCCGGAATCCGCCCTGGAGATGACCCACCGCATCGCCGCCTATCTGCGCTACTCGCTGGATCAGCAGACCCGGCCGGTCTGCCCCTTGAGCGACGAGATCGAGGCCGTGCGCGCCTTCGTCCGCATTCAGGAGCTGCGCTTCGAGGGCCGCCTGCGCTGCGCGGTGGAGATGGATCCGGCGGTGCGGGCTGTTCCCGTGCCGCATCTGGTCGTGCAGGGGCTGGTGGAGAATGCGGTGAAGCACGGATTGCGGTCATCGGTCGCGACGCTCGATATTCGCGTGACCGCCCGGCGGGCCGAAGAGGACGCCGTGCTGATCGAGGTCGTGAATCCCGGCCGGCTGATCCCACGCGCCGGCGACCGGCCGGCGGTGGGGCTGGCCAACACCCGGCGGCGGTTGGAGCTTCACTATCCGTCACGACACGCCCTGTCCCTGGTTCAGGATGGCGACGCCGTGGTGGCCCGGTTGCTGCTGAGGGGAGATGCATGCTTCGCGTGATGCTGGTGGATGACGAGCCGCCGGCTCGACGCGGCTTGCGGCGGTTGCTGCAGGCGCATGCGGATATCGAGGTGGTGGCCGAGGCCGGCACCGTGTCGGAGGCGCAGGCGCTCGCCGGTGCGCTCCACCCGGATGTGATCTTCCTGGATGTCGAGCTGGCGGACGGCGGCGGCTTCGATCTGGTGGCACAGCTACTGCCGGTGCCGGCGATCGTGTTCGTCACCGCGCATGATCTCTACGCGGTGAAGGCGTTCGATGTCGCGGCCATCGACTTCCTCCTGAAACCGGTCGATCCGGAAAGGCTGGCCGTGGCGGTGGAGCGGTTGCGCCGGAACAGGCATGACATGGCGCACGCTGTCTTCGCCGACGGAGGGGAGCAGGACGATGTCGAGCTGAGCGGAGATTCTCGGTCTCTCGATGCGCAGCAGCGCATCCATTTGCGCATCGACGGGAAATCGGTGATCGCGCCGCTCGGCATGATCGCCATGCTTGCGGCGGAAGCCGATTTCACGCGCGTGTTCATCAGCGGTGCGCGGGACTATCTGGTCTGCCGGCTGCTGCGGCATTTCGAGGCCCAGTTGCCGACGCCGCCCTTTGTCCGCGTCAGCCGCTCGCTGATCGTCAACCTGAACCAACTGCAACGGGTGGAGTGGCAGGAAGCCGGGCGTTGCAACCTGTCCTTGGGCAGCGACCTCGAACCGGTCGCGCTTGGGCGGGTCGCGGCCCGGCGGCTCCGTCAGTGTCTCGCCAGCCATCGCTTGATCAATGTCTAGCCGGGGCAGGAGGCTTGCCCAGGGGCCCCGTCCTGGCACGGTGCCCGCTCCGTGGCGGTTGCTTCGGAAGCTCGCTGGATATGACCGGCGCAATGGGCGCGGCGGCCTCCCTGGTGTACTGCGCAGATCGAGCTGGGGGTCGGGAAATCTCGGATTTTAACGAATAACTAACGAAACATAATCACAGCTTACTGCATACTGCCGAGAATTTGAGCGCGGGCCTATTTTAATGCCTCTTATTTTCAGAGTGAATTTCCCGACGAAAGATGTGCGCCGTCCTGGCGTCGGAGCTCGCCGCCGAGGCTATCGCCATCTGTTCGAATCGACGGCGCCCTTGGCTCTGGCGCTCGCGACCGCAGGCGCGTCGCCGGCTCTGGCGCAGGTGACCCTCAACGGCAACAACAACCCGTCGATTGTCGGGGCCATCGATCCCAGCACCGATCTGCGGATCGGCGATGGCGGTATCGGCTCGATGACGATCGCAGGCGGATCCCAGGTCACCAATGCGGCGGGTTACATTGGCCTGTCCGCGGGAGACCAGGGCGGGGTGACGGTGACCGGCCTGAACAGCCTGTGGACCAATACGGGCCAGCTCACGGTCGGGGACGATGGAATCGGACGGCTGAGCATCCTCGCCGGAGGCAGGGTCACGAGCGTCGGCGAAAGCTATATCGGCGTCAATGGCAATGGCGACGGCGAGGTTCTGGTAACCGGGACGGGCTCGTCCTGGGAGAATGCCGGACGACTCAATCTCGGCGTTTTCGGGGTCGGGAAACTGCGCATCGAGGCCGGCAGCACGGTCTCGAACGCCGATGGCCTTGTCGGCGACTCTGCGCGCGGCGAGGTCGTCGTGACCGGTTCGGAAGCGAAGTGGGAGAATTCGGGGCAGCTCACCATCGGCAGTTACGGCACCGGGACCCTGCTTATCGAGAACGGCGCCATGGTGACCAGCAATCAGGGCTATATCGGCGCCGGCCCGCCAGCCGATGGCGATGTCGTCGTGACCGGGACGGGGTCGAGATGGATCGCAGCGACCAACATCAACATCGGAAACTATGGGATCGGCTCGCTCACGGTTGAAGACGGCGCCCGCGTGCGGGCCGATCACGGAATTGAGCTCGGTATCTCCGATGGGCTCGCCAGAGGCACCCTGACTTTACGGGGCACCGCCGGGGCTCGCGGCGTCCTGGAAACCGTTCGGATCGTGGGTGGTCTGGGGACGGCGAGTGTCACCATCGACGGTGGCATCCTGCGCCCGATCTCCAACAATTCGGATTTCATCAGAGGCTTTGGCACGCAGGTGGTCACCCTGGCCGCAGGCGGCGCCACCGTCGCCACGGACGGCCACGATATCGGCATCGCCCCGGTGATGACCGGATCGGGCGGCCTGCTCAAGACCGATGCGGGCACGCTGACCCTGACCGGCGCGAACACCTATGCGGGCGCGACCGACGTCGCCGCGGGCACGTTGCTCGTCAACGGGAACCAGAGTGGTGCGACGGGCCTGACCAGCGTCGCGAACGGCGCGACGCTCGGTGGCATCGGTACGATCGGCGGCAATGTCGCTGTCGGCAATGGCGGCATCCTGGCGCCCGGCACCAGCCCGGGCACCTTGACCGTCAACGGCAATCTCGCGCTGGCCGGCGGCTCGGTGCTCGCCTACGAGTTCGGTCAGGCCGATACCGTCGGCGGCGCGCTCAACGATCTCGTCATCGTCGGCGGCAATCTCACGCTCGACGGCACAATCAACGTTTCCGTGCCGACCGGCGGCAGCTTTGGCCTCGGCACCTACCGGGTGTTCTCCTATGGCGGCTCGCTGACCGACAACGGCCTTGCACTGGGCAGCATGCCCGCGGGCAGCAACGTCTCGGTGCAGACCTCGATCGCCAACCAGGTGAACCTGGTCAACGCGCCGCTGGTCGGCCTGACCTTCTGGGACGGCGCGGCCGGCCCGAAATCCAACGGCGTCGTCAATGGCGGCGATGGCACCTGGCACCTCGGTGGCATCGACAATAACTGGACCGAGCTGACGGGGGCGAGCAACGCGTTCTATCTCAACGGCAGCTTCGCCGTCTTCGCCGGCGCGCCGGGAACGGTGACGATCGATAACGCTCCAGGCACTGTCACGGCCTCGGGACTGCAATTCGCCAGCGACGGCTATCGCGTCACCGGAGAGACGCTCACCCTGCTCGGCCCGCAAACCACGATCCGCGTTGGCGACGGCACTGCACTGGGGGCAGGCTTCAGCGCCACGATCGCGGCCGAACTGACCGGCGCCACCCAGCTGGTCAAGACCGATCTCGGTACACTCGTTCTCAGCGGCAGCAACAGCTATACCGGCGGCACCGCCATCAATGGCGGCACGATCCGCATCGCCTCCGACGCGAACCTGGGCGCCGCCTCGGGCGGCCTGTCCTTCCATGGCGGCACGCTCAACACAGCCGCCAACATCACCTCGGGCCGCAGCGTCACCCTGGTGGGTACGGGCACTTTCCTGACCGACGCCGGCACGACGCTGGTGCTGGTCGGCGGCGTGG
>JAEXUU010000313.1 GCA_023452965.1 Pseudomonadota bacterium
CCGTTCCAGGCGATCATGGACGCCGTCAGCACGCTGGCTCCCGGCCAGTCGCTGCGCCTGATCGCGCCGTTCAGGCCGGTGCCGCTGTTTTCGGTGATGGCCAATCGCGGCTTCGCCGCGAGCGACCGCGCCATCGGCAATGGCGACTGGGAGATCACCTTCTCGCCGGTTGCAGCGGAGCAGGACGACACGGCCGGCCTCGCCATCGGCAGCAGCCCCTCGGCCGTATCCTGGGGAACACCGATCGAGGAGCTCGACCTGCGCGATCTCGATCCGCCGGAGCCGATGGTCCGGATCCTGGAAGCGCTGGAGGATCTGCAGGCCGGCGACGTGCTGTTCGCCCTGCTGGCGCGCGAGCCGGTGTTCCTGTTCCCGGAGCTGGCGAAGCGCCAGCACGAATGGGCCGGCAATTTCGACGAAGTGGGCGCGACCTATCGCCTGCTGGTCCGCCATGGCGGCGGGAGCGCGCACTGATGAGCGCCCGGCTGGAACGTCTGGTCGAGATCGCCCTGCGCGACGTGCTCGACCCTGAGATGGGCCGAAGCGTCGTCGATCTCGGCCTGATCTATGCCATCGCCGCAGCACCCGACGGGGCGGTCACCATCACCATGACGACGACGACCCGGGGCTGCCCGCTCGCCGGCTTCCTGCGGGAGGCCGTCGCCGCGGCGGCCGGCGCCATAAGCGGGGTGATTTCGGTCGCGGTGACGCTGACCTACGAGCCCGCCTGGGAACCGGCGATGATCGCCGCCGAATGACGCCGACGATCATGCGCCCGGTGCATGATCGTCAAAAATGTTGTGCTGCAACAAAGAGCGATTCAGCCCTGGCTCTAAAGTCTTCATGACCGGTCGATGTCCGGTCGTTGCAAGGAGACAAGCCATGGGCGAAGAGCTCAAACTGACCCGCCGCAGCATTCTGGCGGGAGCAGCTGCCACCGGGGCGATCGTCCAGGCGGCGACTTCCGCGCCGGCGCAGGCCCAGGGCGTGATGACCAAGGCGAGCGCCACGGACGTCGCCAAGCTGCCGCGCGTCAAGCCGAAGCTGGTCGATCCTCCGTTCGTCCATGCGCATGAGCAGATCGCCACCGGCGGCCCCAAGCTCGTCGCGTTCGAGATGACGATCCACGAGAAGAAGATCGTCCTCGACGACGCCGGCACCGAGACCTTCGCATTCACCTTCAATGGCACCGTACCCGGCCCGCTGATGGTCGTGCATGAGGGCGACTATGTCGAGCTGACGCTGATCAACGCCGAAACCAACGAGCTGATGCACAATATCGACTTCCATTCGTCGACAGGTGCGCTCGGCGGCGGCGGGCTGACCGAGGTCAACCCGGGCGAGAAGGTCGTGCTGCGCTGGAAGGCCACCCGGCCGGGCGTCTTCGTCTACCACTGCGCCCCTCCGGGCATGGTGCCCTGGCACGTCACCGCCGGCATGAACGGCGCCATCATGGTGCTGCCGCGCGACGGGCTGAAGGACCATCAGGGCAAGGCGCTGAAGTACGACAAGGTCTACTATGTCGGCGAGCAGGACTTCTATGTGCCGCGCGACGAGAAGGGCAACTTCAAGCGCTATGCCAGCGTCGGCGAGTCGCATGACGACGTCGTCAAGGCGATGCGCACCCTTACCCCGACCCATGTCGTCTTCAACGGCAAGGTCGGTGCCCTGACCGGCAAGGCAGCGCTTACAGCCAAGGTCGGCGAGACCGTGCTGATCGTCCATTCGCAGGCCAATCGCGACACCCGCCCGCATCTGATCGGCGGCCATGGCGACTATGTCTGGGCGACCGGCAAGTTCCGCAACCCGCCGGAGCGCGACCTCGAGACCTGGTTCATCCCCGGCGGCTGCGCGGGAGCGGCGCTCTACACCTTCCTGCAGCCGGGCATCTACGCCTACGTCAACCACAACCTGATCGAAGCCTTCGAGCTCGGCGCCGCCGGACACTTCAAGGTCGAGGGTGAGTGGAATGACGACCTGATGAAGCAGGTCGTAGCACCCGCCGGCATCTGACCGGCCACCGCCTCCCCGCTCCGGCGGGGAGGCCTATTCCTTTCGCGACAGGAGACGATGATGGGCACGACGCTGCGTATGGGACTTCCCGCGCTGACGACCTCGCTCGGGTTCCTGTTCATGGCTGGCGCAGCCACCCTTCTGTTTGCGGTCCAGCCGCGCACGGCGCCGTCGCTGGTGCCGTTGCCGCAGACTGCAATCGTGCCGCCGGGGACGATGACCCACCGGCTCGACGGCGAATATCTGCGCGCCGGACGGCCGGTCGACGCGCCGCGCGTCGCCGTCCAGATCGACAAGCCGCTGGTGATGATGCGCTACCAGGTCACGGTGGCCGACTACACACGCTGCGTCGCGGCCGGTGCCTGCAAGCGGCAGGACAACATCGCCGCTCGCGGCGACCTTCCGGCGACCGGCGTCAGCCATGCCGACGCCACCGACTACGCAAACTGGCTTTCTCACGAGACAGGGATGACCTGGCGCCTGCCGACCGACGGGGAATGGGCGCACGCCGCCGGCACGCGCTTCATCGACGATGCGCGCGGCTTCGATCCGGAGAACACCAACCCCGCCCGGCGCTGGCTCGCCGACTACGACCGCGAGGCGGCTCGCAAGGCGGCGAGCGATGCGGTGCCGCGCCCGGTCGGCAGCTTCGGCGCCAATGAACACGGCATCCACGACATGGCCGGCAATGTCTGGGAATGGACCCAGAGCTGCCTGCGCCGCGTCACGCTGGACGCCGCCGGCCGCATGACCGGCGAGACCAGAAATTGCGGGGCCTATGTGGTCGAAGGCCAGCACCGCGCCGTGATGACCTCGTTCATCCGCAATCCCAAGAGCGGCGGCTGCTCGGTCGGCACCCCGCCCGACAATCTCGGCTTCCGCCTGGTCAAGGAGCAGCGCTGGCAGGACCGTGTTCCCGCCGGGCTGCGCCGGCTGCTCCCCGCATGAACGCACATACTCCGCCGGCCCGCTTCGCAGCGGACCGATCGACCAATGAAGGCGGCATGGAACTGCTGCTCTGGATCCTGATCTGGAGCGAGTTCGCCGTCTTCGGCGCGTTTCTGATCGCCTTCCTGATTCTCGGGCTCATCGATCCGCCGGCCCTCGCAAGACTCCACGGCGCGCTCGATCTGCCGCTCGCCGGCGCCGCCACGGCGGTGCTGCTGACCAGCGGCTTCTTCGCCGCACGCGCCGCCTTCGGCCCGTCGCCGCGCTGGAACCTCGTCGCCGCCGCGCTCGGCGGCCTCGGCTTCGTCGCACTCAAACTCGTCGCCTACGGCCACGAGATCCCCACCATCACCGCCGTGGAGAGCCGCCTCGTCGAGCTCTATTTCCTGATCACCGGCTTCCATCTCGCCCATGTGCTCTTCGTCGCGCTGATCATGCTCGCCATCGCCTGGCGGCCGACGCCGCGCCGGGCCGGGACGATCGCCGCCATCTGGCACGCGATCGACCTCGTCTGGCTCCTGATCCTGCCCGTCATCTATCTGGGTTGAGATGTCCTCCCTCCGCGAACTCCCGCTGCCCCTCGTGCTCGGCGCCCTGCTTCTGGCGACCGCGCTCGGCCTCATCGCCAGCATGCTGCTTCCACAGGTGCCGCGCGGTTTCGCCATCGCCGCCTTGAGCCTGATCAAGGCGGCGCTCCTCGTGATCGGCTTCATGCGGCTGCAGCACGAGAGCCGGGCGCTCGCCGGCGCGCTGATCGGCTACGCGGCTGTGCTGTGCGTCCTGGCGGGCCTGCGGATCGCCCTTGCCGCCTAGCGCGCGGGCTTGAATGCTGCCGATGGTTGGGCTCAAATCCGGCGCCGACCGGGTCCGGGGGCTTCGTCGCGGGCGAGGTCTCCGGTCCGCCAAAAGGAAAG
>JAEXUU010000323.1 GCA_023452965.1 Pseudomonadota bacterium
CGTCAGCCCCCCCCCGGCGCGCCGGGCGCCCCGGGGCGCGCTGCCTTAGACGCTGAGGCAGAGGTATTTGATCTCGAGATAGTCCTCGATGCCGTATTTCGAGCCTTCGCGGCCGAGGCCCGATTGCTTGATGCCGCCGAAGGGCGCGACTTCGGTCGAGATCAGCCCGGTGTTGATCCCGACCATGCCATATTCCAGCGCCTCGGCCACGCGGAAGATCTTCGAGACGTCGCGCGAGTAGAGATAGGAGGCGAGGCCGAACTCGGTGTTGTTGGCCATCGCCACCACCTCCGAGACGGTCTCGAAACGGAAGAGCGGCGCGACCGGGCCGAAGGTCTCCTCGCGCGCGACCTTCATCGCCGCGGTGGCGCCGGTCAGCACGGTCGGCTCGAAGTACAGGCCGCCGCGCTGGGCGCGTCTGCCGCCGGTCAGCACCTGCGCGCCTTTGGCGGTCGCATCGGCGATATGCTCCTCCACCTTGGCCAGCGCCTTGCCCGAGATGAGCGGGCCGGCGAGCGCGCCCGCCTCGAAGCCGTCGCCGACCTTGATCTGTCCGACCCGCTCGGCGAGCTTCTGCGCGAAGGCGTCGTAGACTCCGGCCTGGACGTAGAGGCGGTTGGCGCAGACGCAGGTCTGGCCGTTGTTGCGGTATTTCGAGACGATCGCCCCTTCGACCGCGGCGTCGAGATCGGCATCGTCGAAGACGATGAAGGGGGCATTGCCGCCTAATTCGAGCCCGAGCTTGAGCACCTGGTCGGCGCCCTGCCGCATCAGGATCTTGCCGACATTGGTCGAGCCGGTGAAGGTCAGCTTGCGGATCTTCGGGTTCTCGCAGAACTCGCGGCCGACGGAGACGGAATCGGTCGAAGGCAGCACGCTGAAGAGCCCGGTAGGCAGTCCGGCACGTTCGGCGAGAACGGCGAGGGCGAGGGCTGAGAGCGGGGTTTCCGACGCCGGCTTGGCCACCATTGCGCAGCCGGCGGCGAGGGCCGGCGCCAGCTTGCGCGCCAGCATCGCGTTCGGAAAGTTCCAGGGCGTGATCGCCGCCACCACGCCGACGGGCTGCTTGACGACGATGATCCGCTTGTCGGGCTGGTGCCCGGGGATGGTGTCGCCATAGACTCGCTTGGCCTCCTCGCCGAACCATTCGACATAGGAAGCGCCGTAGAGGACCTCGCCTTTGGCCTCGGCCAGCGGCTTGCCCATCTCGGCGGTGAGGATCGCCGCGAGGTCGTCGGCATTGGCGACCATCAGGTCGAACAGCCGGCGCAGGATCGCCGCCCTGTCCTTGCCGGTGCGGGCCGCCCAGTCCTTCTGCGCCTCCTGCGCGGCGTCGATGGCGGCGGCCGCCTCGGCGCGGTTCAGGTCCGGCAGCGTCGCCAGGACCTCGCCCGTCGAGGGATTGGTGACCTCGAAGGTCCGGCCCGTCGCCGCCGAGGCGACGGGCCGGCCGGCGATGAAGCCGCTTTCGACGGCGAGCGAGGTGTCCTTCAGCCGCGCGAGGAGGCTTGCTGCGATCGCCATCGCCTCAGGCCTCCGCTGCGCATTCGCGCAGGCTGTCCTCGAGGATGTCGAGCGCCTCGGAGAAGATCTCGTCGCTGATGGTCAGCGGCGAGAGGAAGCGGATCACATTGCCGTAGACGCCGCAGTTCAGCAGGATCAGGCCCTTTTCCAGCGCCCGGGCGCGGACACGGTTGGTGAAATCGGGAGCCGGCGTCTTCGTGCCCGGCAGGGCGAACTCGACGGCGTTCATGAAGCCGGGGCCGCGGATGTCGGCGATCTGAGGCACGTCCGGCGTCAGCGACTGCAGGCGCTGCTTCAGGCGGGCGCCGAGCTGCTCGGCCCGCGCGCAAAGCCCCTCATCGGCGATGACGTCGAGCACGGCATGGGCCGCCGCGATGCCGATCGGGTTGCCGCCATAGGTTCCGCCGAGGCCACCGGCACCGGGAGCGTCCATGATCTCCGCGCGCCCGGTCACGGCTGCGATCGGGAAGCCGCCGCCGAGGCCCTTGGCCATGGTGGTGATGTCGGCGACCACACCGGCGCGCTCCATCGCGAACATCCGGCCGGTCCGGGCGAAGCCGGTCTGAACCTCGTCGGCGATCCGCAGGATGCCATGCTGGTCGGCGAGCGCCCGCAGGGCCGTCATGAAGGCGCGCGGCGCCTCGTAGAACCCGCCTTCGCCCTGGATCGGCTCGATGATGAACGCCGCGACGCGGGACGGGTCGACATCGGCCTTGAACAGCCGGTCGAGCGCGGCCAGCGAAACCTCCGCGGTGACGCCATGCAGCTCGACGGGGAAGGGGATGTGGTAGACCTCCGGCATCATCGGGCCGAAGCCGCCCTTGTAGGGCGCCACCTTGCCGGTCATCGACATGCCCATGAAGGTCCGGCCGTGGAAGCCGCCGGCGAAGGCGATCACGGCCGAGCGGCCGGTGGCGGCGCGGGCGATCTTGACCGCGTTCTCGGTCGCCTCGGCACCGGTGGTGACGAAGATGGTCTTCTTGGCGAAGTCGCCCGGCACGGCCTCGTTCAGCCGCTCGGCCAGCCCAACATAGTTCTCATAGGGCACGACCTGATGGCAGGTGTGGGTGAAGCGTTCGAGCTGCTCCTTCACCGCCGCGATGACCCGCGGATGGCGGTGGCCGGTGTTCACCACGGCGATGCCGGCGGCGAAGTCGATGTAGCGCTTGCCCTCGGTGTCCCAGAGCTCGGCGTTCTCCGCCCGGTCGGCATAGATCTGGGTCGCGACGCCGACGCCGCGGGAGACGGCGGCAACCCTGCGGGCTTCGATGGCGGAATTGGACATTGCTTGCTCCCCTCGGATGGCCGCGCCTGCGCCGGCAACTCTTGGAAGAATTTCTTGCAGTTTTTCTGCAAGAAGACAAGATGGCCGCGGGACGCTTTCCGCCATAGGTTCTCGCCCGATCGCCGTGACGATCGGCGCAGCCCGGGACCGGATGTGGAGCCTGTTCGATTTCGCATTACCGAGGCCGCCCGCATGGCGGGGGTTTCGGCCTCTACCTTGCGGCTCTGGGAGGCGCAGGGGTTGATCGAACCGATCCGGACCGCTTCGGGACAGCGGCTCTACAGCCGCGAGCAGCTCGACCGGCTGCAGGAGATTGCCTGGCTGCGGCGCGAGAAGGGGCTCAACCCGCCGGCGATCGCCGATCGCATGGGCCGCGAGGACGCATCCGAGGCGCCAGCCGGAGCGGTCCCTGACG
>JAEXUU010000341.1 GCA_023452965.1 Pseudomonadota bacterium
CCTACCGTCCTCGCCCCGCGCCGCGCGCCAGGGCACGAGCGCCGAGGCGGCGCTAGTCTCGCCAAGCCCGTCCGGCAGGCTGCCTCAGTGGCGCCCGCCGCGGGCGACGCGCTCGATCTCGGCGCGCACCAGCCGCTCGACCATGCCCGGCAGATTGTCGTCGAGCCAAGTCTTCAGCATCGGCTTGAGCATGTCCTTGACCAGGTCCTCGAGGGTCCGGGCATTGTTGCTCAGCACGGTATTGGCGAGAGCGCCGAAGGCGTTGTGCACGGCAGCGCCGGCCTGATCCGAAATCAGTGACGCCATGTCGAGCTGCGGTGCCGGCTGCAGCGGCGGCGGCACGAAGGAGATCGGCTGCGGGGCGGGCTGCACGGGCTCCGACTCGGGCGCTGGCACCGGCTGGGCGACCACCGGCTCGGCGAAATCGACGTCGTCGCTGGCGGCCACGGGCGCAGGGTCTTCGACGCGGTTCGCCTCGGTGCCGAGATCGAGAACGTCGTCCTCGGGCTCTGCGACGGGCTCGGGCTCCGGCTCGGGAACCGGGGCAAGCGCCACAGGCTCGACCGCGACCTCAGCATCGGCCTCGGCAGGCGCGGCCGGCTTGTCGTCATCCGCGATGATCCGCCGGATGGAGGCGAGAATCTCCTCCATCGAAGGTTCATTTTGCTTGGGCTGCGCGCTCATGCTGGATCCGGACCGCTCGACCGGGGACGCCCAAGGAATCAGTGCGGCCCCGCTTCATGAGTATTTCACCGCCGAACCGGCAGGCAAGGCGCCGGCACGCCGACCCACAGGAGAAATCGGAAGTGTTGCCGCGGCGCATGGGCGAGCGCCGCAACCTACGAGCCCGGTTTTGGAGATTTGCCCGGAGGCAGCCCCGGCGCTCCAGGCGCCGGGAATGCTCTGCTCAGCGGCCGTCCGGCACCTGCGTGCCCCAGAGCAGGCCCTTGACCTGGTCGTAGTGCTTGCGGGCGTCATAGCGCTCGGCCTTCAGCCTCAGCGTGTCGGCCGAGAGCTTGCCGGTGGCAGAAAGCACCGCATAGGACGCGACGACACGGTCGCGCTGCGCCGTCACCAGCGTCGAGCGGGCGATGACCAGTTCCTGCTGCGCGTTCAGCACGTCCAGCGTGGTGCGCTGGCCGACCTTGGCCTCTTCGCGCACGCCGGCGAGCGCCGTCTCGGCTGCCTGCACCTGGGCCTGCGCCGCGGTGATCTGCGCCTTGGCCGCATCGAGCGCGCCCCAGGCCGAGACGACCGCCGCGCGGACCGTATCGCGCGAGGTGTCGACGTCGATGCGCCGCTGCCCGGCCGTTTCCTTGGCCTGACGGGTACGCGAATAGACCTGCCCGCCCTCGTAGATCGGGATCGTCAGCGTCGCGACGGCGGTGGCCGAAGAGCGGTTGTCGCCGAACAGCGTGTTGTCGTAGCGCTGCTGCACGATGCCACGCACGCCGAGCACCGGATAGAGATCGGCCTCGGTGACCTTCACCTGCAGCTCGGCGGCATCGACGCCGTGCAGCGCGGCGATGATCGCCGGATGCCCCGTCAGCGCCGTGTTGAGCGCCGCCGGCAGCGACTTCGGCAAGAGGTTCTCGACCGGGCGACCCGGCGAAAGCTGCTTCGGCTCGACGCCGATGTTCTGGCGGAACCGGGCGATCGAGGTCTTGAGGTTCGATTCGGCCAGGATCGCCTGCGACTGCGCCTGCGAAAGGCGCGCCTCGGCCTGGGCGACGTCGGTTCGCGTCACCTCGCCGACCTGGAAGCGATCGCGCGTCTGGCGCAGCTGCTCTTCCAGAACCTCGACGTTGTTTCGGTTGAGGTTGAGGATCGCGGTATCGCGCAGCACGTTCATATAGGACGTCGCAGCGTCGAGCAGCACGTTCTGCTCGGTGTTGAGCAGGGTCGCGCGGGCACCGAGCACCTGCGATTCGGCCTGGCTCACGGAGCTGCGGGTCTTGCCGCCGTCGAAGATGTTCTGGTCGATCTGGAGTCCGACGCCGCGCGGGTTGAGCCGCGCGGTATTGTTGCTGTGAAAGGTTCCGTTCCGCGGGACGGACGGAATGCTGCTCTCGGTGATGCTGGCGCCGATATCGGCGGATGCGTTGATTCGCGGGCGATAGCCCGACAGCGCCTGCGGAACGTTCTCGTTGGTGGCGCGGACCGCGGCGCGCTGGGAGTTCAGGGTCGGGTTGCCCGAGTAGGCGCGGGACAGCGCCGATTCCATGGTCTGTGCGACAGCCGGTGCTGCCAAGCCCGTACCGAGGACGCAGACCAGCGCCAGGCGGCTCGCGGACTTTTTCAGGAGTACTATCGTTTCAGTCACCGGACGCCTCTTGTAGCGGACTCTTGTCACGCCCAGGCATCGCCCCAGCCTCGGCACTCGTTTCAAATTTATATGCGCGCCGAGCGATATCGCCAACGCCATGGGGGTGTTCGACGCCTTTCAGTTCCCGAGTGCCGCAAAAATGAGACACTCCTTACGTTCCTGGATGTGGCGCCGGGAGGGCGGCACAAAATTCGCTTCATGCGTTCCGGAGCCGGCAGCTTCGGAACGCATGCTCGGCTCAGAACACGAATTCTGCGGCGTTGCGTAACTCGCGCCGGGCCGGCGCCGCCGCGTCGAAGACCGGACGGCCGGTGAGCGTATCGCCGGCATGGCGATAAAGGACGACGCGCGCCGCGCGGCCAAGGCCCTCGATCGCAATCAGCCGCCCCCCGGGGGCGACATGGCCGAACAGGCTGCTCGGCTGCGTCTCGCAGGCACCGCCGACGAGAACGACGTCGAACTGCGCCTTGGCCGGAAGCTCGGCCATCACTGTGACCGCGGGCACGCCGGCCTGGCCGAAGGCGACGCGTGCCAGAGCCAGCGCGGCCGCGTCGGGCTCGCAAAGGCTCGCCTGCGCGCCCATCGCCGCCATCAGCGCCGCGCCATAGCCCGAGCCGCCGGCATATTCGAGCGCGCGCTCGCCGGCCTTCAGCTCGAGCGCCTGGATCATGCGGGCAACGACCATCGGCGCCGGCAGCGCGCGCGTCGTGCCCGGCAGGGCGACGGCCTGATCGAGATAGGCGAGATGGGCGAGATCGCCCGGAAAGAACACCTCGCGCGGCACGCTGTCGGCTGCGGCGAGCACGGCACGGTCGGTCACGTCATAGGTGCGCAGCTGGCAGTCCACCATCATGCGACGCAGATCCGCGAAGCTCGACATGCTCAAAATCTCCGAATGACGGCACGCAGCCGGCAGCCGGGTTTTGGGCGAGGCCGCCGCAAAAGGCAAGGCCGTCCGGGCAGGCGCATTGTGGGTACGCTGCCGGCAAGGGCGCGCCGGGCAGCGCTACGCTCCCCTGTCAGGGTTCGCCCGCAGTTGGCGCAACGCTCAAGGCTACCAGTCAAGGCCGGCGGCCGATCAGGCGCCCGAAAACGCGCGCTTGCCGAACCACAGACCGAGAAACGAAAAGAGTCCGAGGGCTACCCCCGCCTCCGGCGCCGCCAACGCAAAACCACTGAACGCCGCCACAGCGACGCTGAACACTGCGATTGCCATACCCAGATCTCCCCTGCCCGAGACTTGCGGAGATGAGAGGCGATTTCAGCCCCCATTTGGGAGGTTTCACGCGCGGTATCTCGATGACGCCGGAGAAGAGTTCGCTCCGAGCCCCGCGCTGGCACTTTGATTTCAGACGCCGCGCTACGCAGCCATCCTGAAGCCGGGCGGTGGCGACCGCGAACAAGCAGGTCACCATGGCGAACCCGCGCCAGCTCGACGCTGGCCGACCGCGAGCGGTCCCGCCATCGGAGCAGCACGAGGCCGGCCGGGACAATCTGTCCCGGAACCGCAGGTCGATCAGTGCTTGAAGAGAATTGTTGGAGGCCTCGCCCGGAATCGAACCGGGGTGCAAGGATTTGCAGTCCTCTGCGTAACCACTCCGCCACGAGGCGTTCCTGCGAAACCGGCTGGGCCGCTTCAGCGAGAGCGCACAAACCACAAGCCGCGCGCCGCCGCACCCCGGCAA
>JAEXUU010000388.1 GCA_023452965.1 Pseudomonadota bacterium
ACTACTGGCATAGTGTGGCCTGTCAGAACGTCATCCAGCACGATTCCAAGCCGCGCTGCCGGCCGGAGTTTCATGCCGAGCTCCGGGCGAGCTCTCTTGCTGATTTGGATTTAGTGGAGTTCAGCAACGCGCCGATGGCCGTGGTTCACAGCGCAGCCCACTCCGCAAACGCGAACTCGGATAAAATTCTGATCTGTCGCCAAGCAGCAGGGCGATTGGTGTTGGAGCAAGAGGGGCGGGATGCCTTACTTAATCCAGGCGACCTGACACTACTCGATCCGCGCCTTCCCTACACAGGCGAGTTCTCGGCCGGTTCCCGTCTGCTGGTGGTCAAAGTCCCACGGCGACAACTGGAAGCGCATTTTGGCTCGTTACGAGCGATCACCGCCCGCGCCCTTCCGCCGGGTGAAGCTGAGATCGGTTTGACCTCAAGTTTCCTGGCAATGCTGCCCTCGTTCGTCGACAGCTTGAACCCGTTGGCCCAAGAAACCGTCAGAAACCAAGTATTGGATCTGATAGCACTTTCGCTTGAAAGAGCAGGAGGCGACCAGCGGGCGTCGTCGGCCCGCGCGCTGGTCCGGCTCAAAGTCCGCGCCGCGATTGAAGCACGCCTCCATGAGCCGCAGATCGATCTGGCGGCGGTCGCAGCCGAAGCTGGTGTGAGCTTACGCTACGCAAACGCTGCGCTGGCAGATGAAAACACGTCGATCTCGCGGGTTGTCCAAGAGAGACGGCTGGCGCGCTGCAGGAAGGCTCTCGAAGACACTGCACAATCGCACCGAACGGTGAGTGATATCGCTTACGGTTGGGGGTTTACTGATATGACCCATTTCGGACGTAAGTTTAGGGCGGCTTTTGGCCAGCTGCCGAGCGAGTATCGCCGCGCATTGAGCAGGCTGCGCCAGTCAAAGGCAGACGACGTTACCTGACCCGTGTCATCGCTTCAGCAGGAACCGATCGCTGTTCTGGGAAGTAAGTTTGCATTTGCCCAAGAGTGCGCGTTTGCTGTTTTTCGCGCCTGCAACGGCGCCGCCGCCGCGCGCGCGATCGCTGGGAAGGGGATCGTCTGGACGAAGCCGGCACTCGCGGCCGAAATCAACTTCCGCGGCTGGACCCATGACGAGAAGCTGCGCCACCCCTCGTTCAAGGGGCAGCGCGACAAGGCAGACGAGGTCAGCGTCTATCGTCTGGAGTGATGGAACTTCTCGCGGTTGGCAAGTTTGTTGCTCGGCGCCTGATCGGCGTCGTGCCTACCGCCGATTGGAGCTCGCCGCGTATGTACCGGTGGCTTTCCCGTGCGGGGGCGACATTCGGGCGAATGCTCAACGAGTAGTCCTGGCCAATGTCCGCAGGCCAGCGGCCCGGTCGCTAATGCGGCCGGGCTTTTTTTCGCTCCCATGTCCCGGATCTGAGGAGGCATAGCAAAGCTCGAAGTGCTGAGACGCGAACCACGACGAGGCTGCTACAGCATTCCAGCGGCGAATTCCTTCAAGCAAGTTGCGGTCATTGCACGATAGCGCCATTCTGATTGGCGCGGCTCTGCCGGGGCTAACGCAATAGACCTGCGGCCGCGAAGGCCTCCCATCCTTCCAACTCAGCACCCGGATCGTCGTATTCCGACGTCGCCTGATCAGATTTGGTCTCTTTCTTGCGGTCGCGGCCCAGCCGAGCATTAGCCGCTGCGCGACGACGGTTTTCTGAGATGGCCGCAGCGTCCTCCTCCCGCCAAACCGTCGGCAAGTCGCGATCAAGAACATCTTCGATGTGCTGCGGGGTGAAGACGTGAAAGGTCACGGCCTTGGCGCGGCCTCGCATTTTGACGGTCCGGGTACCCGCGCTCTGCAATCGGCCGGCTTTCATCCATTTGTGTCGCTCACGGGGTGAGATGCCCAGGATATCTTCCACCTCGCTCGGAAGCACTGGGCAAGCGGCGATGCCCTCCAGGATCCTTGTGATCGTCGCAGAATGAATCGCGAACTGGTCGCGATCCTCATCTGGCATCCGCAGGACAACGTGGCGTCCTTGAACGTGCACATGCTTCCTCGCCTTCCAGGGAAGGCGGCGGCGGACTTCTCGCTCAAGGCCGAATGCTCTGACCGACGATCCCAGGGTTGCGATTGATGGCAGCGCCCACTCGGCAACGAGAAATGAGCTCGACGATGTCATTCGGCGCATTCTCCACGGAGGATCAACCGGCGCGGAGCGAACCGGTTCCGGGGGCGTGGACGTCCCCGGGGGAACTTCGCGATGCCTCCACGGTTGCAACGTGATCGCCATTCCCGGCGCGGAAGCGGAGGCCATCCATGAACGGCATCATTTATATCATAGGCCTTGTCGTGGTCGTTTTGGCGATCTTGTCCTTCCTCGGGCTACGGTAGGGGCGTGCCATGGCAGTAAATCCGACTGACACCGTAATCGTTGCATCCGCCTCGAACGATACCGGCGCCTCCTATTTGGACTGGAGCCCGATTTTGGGGGGCGCGGTGCTTGCTGCCGCGATTTCCACGATCCTGGCGGCTTTTGGTTCGGCAATAGGCCTCTCCATGGTCTCGGCCGACACAACTCGCTCGTCCGGGCTGGCAGCTCTCGCCGTCGCTGGAGGGCTATGGGCGTTGTGGGTGACGATCTCGGCTTGCGGCGCGGGTGGATATTTCGCCGGACGAATGCGCCGGCCCGCGCTGGACTCCACGGACCATGAACGTCACGTGCGAGATGGCGCTCATGGTTTGGTCGTATGGGCAGTTGGCGCGCTTCTTGTCGCCTTCATCACCAGTTCGACCATCACCGGCGCTGCAAAGACCGCTGCGACCGGCGTCGCAACCGCTGCCGCTGGGGCGGGCGCGCTAATAAGCCAGCAAGCTGACCCTATCGCATCGTCCCTGGATACAATGCTGCGCTCGACGGGCACGGAGCCGATTTCTGCGGAAGAACGGGAGGAAGCCTCGCGCGTCTTGGTCCGCAGCGTAGCCAACGGGAGCGTCGATGCGGCTGACCGCAGCTATATTGCCTCGAGGATCGCGGCGCGTTCCAATATCTCGCAGCAAGAAGCGGAGAAGCGCATAGATGATGCGTTCGCTCGCCTCAACCAAGCCAAGGAAGCGGCCAAGCAAGCTGCGGAACGCGCCCGGAAGATGGCTGTCGTTACGGCCTTTTTGACCGCTGCGGCGCTTTTGGCAGGTGCGGCTGCTGCATGGTTCGCGGCAGTGCTCGGCGGAAAACACCGTGACGAAGAAACCGATCTGACCTCGCTGTTTGGCCCGCGCTGAGAGCGGCATCGGTGTGCTCCGGCTGATCTTGCTGGAGCACACTGGCGCCTGAGTGCTGTCTCGTCCGGCCTTCCAGAGTTGACTGCTCTCGGCGTCTCACGTCCTCGACGATGGCCACATCGCCTGATCTCGTTCGGCGAGGTCGCTGGCGAGCCGCTGGCGCAGCGGCCGCGGCATGAGCTCGAACCGCGTTAGCGCCTCGACCAGAAGGGACAGCCAAGCCTCCTCGACGGTGCCCTCCAGGCAGCCGGCAAGCGCTTCGATCTGCGCGGGCGCGGCCTGCAGCTCATCCTCGTAGACGAACATGCGCGTCGGGACGCCGAGCTTCTCGCGACGTTGGCGCTCCAGCACGCCGTCATATTCGAGCTCGGCGAGATAGTCGGGCCACCGGTCCCTGAGCGTCGCCTTCGCCGCGTCCAGGGTTTCGCTGCGACCTGCGTAATCCGGGCGATGTCGGTACTGGAAGGCCCCCAAGGACCATCCCCACGCAGGCGTTCCAGCCGGGAGGTGCTTGTCCTTGCCGATACGCCCGATCGGGGCGTCATCCTCGTTGAGCACGATGAAGTTGTCGGGCGCGTCGGGCGCGAGTTGACGCAGGCGGAGAAAGACGGGCGTCATGCCGCCCTGA
>JAEXUU010000418.1 GCA_023452965.1 Pseudomonadota bacterium
GGGGTGTAGGCGGCCTTGTGCTTGCCGCGCAGACGCATCGCCACAACGGAGGCGAGACGGCCGACGACGAGCCCGGAGGCGTCGATCACAACCCACTTCTTTTCGACATCGGCGGGCTTGAGCGAGATGGTCTTCATCGCGGCACCCTTCGGCTGCTTGAAAAAAGGACAAGCCGCCGGGAGGCCGGCGGCGGTGTGTGGCGGTGGATAGGTGGCAGGCCTTACGATGTCAAGCGGCGATAACGCCGATCATTGCCAAAAAACGCATTGTTTTCAGCGCAGTGCCAGAAACGGTATTTAGATACCGCACTTATTGTTTCAATGGCGTGGATGGGCTTGTCCCGGCCATCCCTGCAACCAGGAAAAACCCGACCAGGAGATTCTCGGGCCTCCGCTGCGCTCCGCCCGAGAATGACGTCAGTCAGCGCTCGGCCGGAATCGAATAGGTCCCCGTGGCGTGGCAAACGATCTCGCTCTCGCCTTGCGAGTAGAGCGAGACCTCGCCGATGGCGAGCCGCTTGCCGAGCTTGAGCAGCCTCGCCTGCGCGATCAGCGCCGCCTGGCCGGGCTTACGCAGGAAATTATAGTTCAGGCTGGTGGTCACCGCGAGCGCGACCGGGCCGATCTGCCCGAGGATCGCGACATAGAGCGCGAGATCGGCGAGTGCCATCATGGTCGGGCCGGAGATCGTGCCCCCCGGCCGCAGGTGCCGCTCATGATAGTCGCAGCGCATGCGGGCGCTGAGCGGCCCGACCTCCTCGACGAAATAGGTCCGCCCGCCATAGTGGAGCTGCGGGAAGATCCGGTCGAGATAGGCCTCGATCTCCGAGGCGCTCATACGTGTCGTCATCGTGCGAGAAACCGAAGGCTGGCGGGACGCTACTCCCCTTGCAGCATGGCCGCGGCACTCCGACAATAGGTGGAACTTCGAAAGGCCCATGCCATGAACGCCCATATCCGGCCCGATGCCGCACCGGTGCTGCTCCGGCAGGATGCCGACGGCATCGCCACGCTGACGCTGAACCGGCCGCAGGCCCGCAACCCGCTGAGCGAGGCGATGCTGGCCGCGCTCGCCGAGAACTTCGCCGCTATCGCAGCCGACCGCAGCGTGCGGGCGGTGGTGCTGGCGGCGACCGGCCCGGTCTTCTCGGCCGGGCACGACCTCAAGGAGATGAGCGCGCGGCGCGCCGATCCCGATCGCGGCCGCGCCTATTTCGCGGACATTCTCGGGCGCTGCTCGCGGGTGATGCAGCAGATCACCGCCCTGCCCCAGCCGGTCATTGCGGCCGTCGAGGGCACCGCCACAGCGGCCGGTTGCCAGATCGTCGCCAGCTGCGACCTCGCCGTAGCCGGCGAGGATGCAAGGTTCAGCACACCCGGCGTCCATATCGGCCTGTTCTGCTCGACGCCGATGGTCGCGCTGTCGCGCAACCTTTCGGCCAAGCACGCAATGGAGATGCTGCTGCTCGGCGAAATGGTGCCGGCGCGGGAAGCGGCCCGGATGGGGCTGGTGAACCGTGTCGTTCCGGCAGGAGAGGCCCTGGCGGGGGCGAGGGCGTTTGCGGCGATCATCGCCTCCAAATCCGCCGCCACGATCAAGACCGGCAAGCGCACCTTCTATGAGCAGCGCGAAATGGGGCTCAAGGCGGCCTATGACCATGCCAGCGCGGTGATGGTCGAGAACATGCTGGCGCGCGATGCGGAGGAAGGCATCGGCGCCTTCATCGAAAAGCGGCCGCCGGTCTGGGGCCAGTCGTGACGCGGCAGGCCAGCCTCGGTCGACCGGCCTACCGGAAAGGCGGCCGCCGAAACCTCCGGCGGCCCGGTTAGCGCGATGCGCCCGTCAGAAGCCGAAGGAGATGAGCGCCATCTCCGACGCGGGCCTCGTCTCCTCCTGCGGCTGCGTCCTCGGCTCCGCATCGGAGGTCTGATCCGCCGGCAATTGCAGGACGGTGGCCGTCTGGCCATCCGACAGGTTGGTCACCAGAACGATCTGCCCATCGGGCAGCTCGAGCGCGTCATGGTGGACATAGGGCTTGTCGAGTTCGACCTGGCGGAAGCGCGCGACCCTGGCCGCGAACTTGCGATGCGGCAGGAAGCCGACAAGGCGGTCGCATTCGATATCGGCCGCGAAGGCCAGTTCCGTGCCGGGCAGGACGCAGACCGCAACATTCGGATCGCCCGCGGCGCAGAAGCCGCGCGTGCTCGAACCGATGAAGCTGGTCGTCTTGAGGACATCGCCGACCTTGGCCGGGGTCGACATCACATGCTGCAGACTATAGTCGCACATGGCAGGCCCTCCTCGCTGAGAAGACTGGGATTGCCCCTCCAGTCCCTATCGACCAAACGACCATGGCGAAGCTGTGTTCCAGGCGCCGCCCCGCCGGGCCGGAAAAACCGCCGATGCTCGCAACCGCCTCGATTTGCTAGGATTTTCGTGCCGTGAACCATGATTCCTATGATGATGCGCTCATTCGCCGCATTCTGCGCGAGGTGAAGACCGTGGCCCTGGTCGGCGCTTCCGCCAACGAGGCGCGGCCGAGCTGGATCGTCACCAAATACCTGCTCGACCGCGGCTACGAGGTGATCCCGGTAAACCCCGGCCTCGCCGGCCAGACGCTGCTCGGCCGGACGGTCTATGGCTCGCTGAAGGACATCCCCGGCCCGGTCGACATGGTCGCGATCTTCCGCAACTCGGCAGCCGCCGGCCCGATTACCGACGAGGCGCTGACGCTCGATCCCTTGCCGAAGGTGATCTGGATGCAGCTCTCGGTGCGCAATGACGAAGCCGCGGCGCGGGCCGAAGCGAAAGGCCTCACCGTGATCATGAACCGCTGCCCGAAGATCGAATACGGCCGGCTCTCGGGCGAGATCGGCTGGCAGGGCATCAATTCGCGCATCCTCTCCTCGAAGAAGCCGGTGCTCGCCGGCAAGGGCTTCCAGAAGCTGACGATCAACCGGCCGGGGACGTAAGACCACAGGCTCGACAGAGCCGCTTGATCACGAGTGTCTTGATCTTCACTCTTCGGGTCGTCCCGGGCGACCCATCGGGTCC
>JAEXUU010000539.1 GCA_023452965.1 Pseudomonadota bacterium
CCCAGATCGCAGCGCTGCACATCGCGGTCGAGCCCTATATGCGCGTCTGGCTGCACCATGTCGCGCGCCCGACCACGGCGACCCAGGCCCAGAACGAGATCGTCGCGGCGATCCGCAGCGGCGACGCCGCCCGGGCCGAGACGGTGATGCGCGAGCATGTGCTGCGCACAGCGCCGAAGCTCGCCGAGTTCCTGCGCAGCAGCGGATATCCGGCGGTGGTGCGCCGCGCCACGCTGACCGCGCAGCCAGCGGCATCGGAGCCTGCCTGAAGCAGAAGACCAGCGGCCGCCGCGCGAAAATGGCGGCCATCGGAGGACGTCCGGGGACCACGACAAGAACAGGGGATTACGATGGATCGACGCCAGTTTCTGAAAGCCTCCGCCGTTACCGCCTTCCTGCCCGCCGCGCCGCTGATCGCCCGTGCACAGGACGCCAAGACCCTGCGCTTCGTGCCCTATTCCGACGTCGCGATCATCGATCCGATCTGGACCAACGGCTATTCGACCCGCACCCACGCGCTTCTGGTCTGGGACACGCTCTACGGGCTCGACGACCAGTTCCAGCCGCAGCCGCAAATGGTCGAAGGCCATCTCGTCGAGGATGACGGCAAGCGCTGGACGCTGACGCTGCGCCCCGGCCTCGTCTTCCATGACGGCAGCAAGGTCCTGGCCCGCGACGCCGTCGCCTCGATCAGGCGCTGGGGCGCGCGCGACACTTTCGGTCAGGCGCTGATGGCGGCGACCGAGGAACTGTCCGCCCCGGACGACCGCACGATCCTCTTCCGCCTGCGCCGCCCGTTCCCGCAATTGCCGGCGGCGCTCGCCCGCCCGAGCGCGCTCGTCGCGGCGATCATGCCGGAGCGGCTGGCCCAGACCGATCCGTTCAAGCAGATCCCGGAGGCGATCGGCAGCGGGCCCTATCGCTATCTCACGGCCGAGCGCATTGCCGGCGCCCGCCATGTCTACGCCCGGCATGAAGGCTATGTGCCGCGCGAGGGCACGCCGAGCTTCACCGCCGGCCCGCGTACGCCCCTTCTCGACCGGATCGAGTTCAACGTCATGCCCGATCCGGCGACCGCGGTCTCGGCCCTGCAGACCGGTGCGGTCGACTGGGTCGAGCAGCCGATCATCGACCTCCTGCCCTTGCTGCGGAAGGATCCGAACATCACCGTGGCGGTCAAGGATCGCAGCGGCATGGCCGGGCAGCTCCGGCTCAACCATCTCCAGCCGCCGTTCAGCAATCCCGCCATCCGCCGCGTCGTGCTGAAGGCGATCAACCAGGAAGACTGCATGAACGCGGTCTGCGGCGGCGACCCCGAGGTCGAGCGCGGCAGCATCGGCTTCTTCCCGAGCAATTCGGCGATGGCGTCCGAGGTCGGCATCGAGGCGCTGAAGGCGCCGAAGGATTTCGGCAAGCTCAAGCAGGAGCTGGAAGCCGCCGGCTACAAGGGCGAGCGCGTCGTCTTCCTCTCCGGGCAGGACGTGCCGCGTATCGCCCTCGCCGCCGAGGTCGCGGCCGATTCCTTGCGTAAGATCGGCATGAATGTCGATTTCGTCGCTGCCGACTGGGGCACGGTGCTGCAGCGCATCAGCAATCGCAGCCCGGTCGAGCAGGGCGGCTGGGGCTGCTACATCACCTATTGGTCGGGGCTCGACCTCGGCTCGCCGGCGACGAGCTCGCCCTTGCGCGGCAACGGCGCCAAGGGCAGCCCCGGCTGGCCCGATAGCCCGGCGATCGAGGCTTTGCGGGCGCGCTGGCTGGAGGCGCCCGACCTCGCCGGCCAGAAGGCGATCGCCCAGGAGATCCAGCTGCAGGCGATGCAGGATGTGCCCTACGTCCCCGCCGGCCAGTACTTCCAGCCCGTCGCCTATCGCAAGAACCTGACCGGCATGCTGAACGGCGTCCCGGTCTTCACCAATCTGCGGAAGGGCTGAACCCCGCCCGCAATCCCTCAAACCGGCGCAGCGCTCTTGGTTGCGCCGGTTCCACGCGAACCCCGGCTCGTTGCCGGCCTGCCCGACGAAAGACCTGCCCGATGCGCGATTTTGAACTCCCTGGCCGCTCGCTCGCGATCAGCCGCAATGCCATGGCCGCGACTTCGCACCCGGCCTCGACGCTGGCCGCGCTCGACATCCTGCGCGCCGGCGGCAATGCGATCGACGCGGCGGTCGGCGCCTGCGCCGTGCAATGCGTGGTCGAGGCCGGCTCGACCGGCATCGGCGGCGACTGCTTCGTGCTCTATTCGCCGGGCGGCTCGACCGATATCCGCGCCTATAACGGCTCCGGCCGCACGCCGGCCGCCGCGACGCTCGACTGGTACGCCAAGGCCGGCATCACCACGCTGGAGCGGCATTCGCCGCATGCGGTCACCGTGCCGGGCGCGGTCGAGGCCTGGGCGCGGCTGGTCAAGGACCATGGCAGGCTGCCGCTCTCCGAGATCTTCCAGCCGGCGATCGCGCTCGCCCGCGAGGGGTATGCCATCACGCCGCGCGTCGCCTACGACCTCGCCGGCCAGCACGACACGCTGGTCCGCGATCCGAACGCCGCCGCGACCTTCCTCGTCGACGGCCAGCCGCCGAAGGCGGGGACCGTGCAGCACCAGCCCGGCCTCGCCGCGACCTTGGAGGCGATCGGCCGCGAGGGGCCGGACGCCTTCTATCGCGGCGAGATCGCCGCCGAGATGGTCGCGCATCTCAACGCCGCTGGCGGCCTGCATACGCTGGAGGATTTCGCCGCGGCACAGGGCGAATACGTCAAGCCGATCAGCACCAGCTTCCGCGGCCGCACCGTCTATGAATGCCCGCCGAACGGGCAGGGCATCATCGCGCTGATGATCATGAAGATCCTCGAGCGTTTCCAGCCCAAGGGCGGCCCGCTCGAGGCCGCGAACCTGCATATCGAGCTCGAGGCGACGCGCCTCGCCTATGCGGCACGCGACCGGCTCGTCGCCGACATGGCGCAGGAGAAGGTGCCGGTCGAACTGCTGCTCTCGGACGGGCTCGCCGACCAGCTCGCCGCCGCGATCGATCCTTCCCGCACCACCGATCCGCTGCCCGTCATCCCCGCCGGCGCCGAGCACAGCGACACCGTCTACATCTGCGTCGTCGACAAGGACCGCAACGCGGTCAGCTTCATCAACTCGATCTTCTCGCCCTATGGCAGCGGGCTGATGACGAGGAAATCGGGCGTGCTCTTCCATAATCGCGGCCAGAGCTTCGTTCTGAAGCCGGGCCACCCGAACGCGGTCGCGCCGCGCAAGCGCCCGATGCACACCATCATCCCTGGCATGGTCGCGGAAAATGGCCGCGTCGTGATGCCGTTCGGCGTGATGGGCGGCCACTACCAGGCGATGGGGCACGCCCATTTCCTGGCGAAGTTGTTCGACCACGGGCTCGACCTGCAGGAGGCGATCGACCTGCCGCGCCTGTTCCCGCTTCCGGGCACGGCGACGGTCGAGGTCGAGGGGCGCCTGCGCGCGAGCGTCGGCGCGGAACTGGCAGCCCGCGGCTTCGACGTCCAGCCGCCGAAGACGCCGATGGGCGGCGCGCAGGCGATCTGGATCGACTGGGAGAAGGGCACGCTGACCGGCGGCTCCGATCCGCGCAAGGATGGCTGCGCGCTCGGCCTCTGAGCGGTCGCCGCCGCCACCCGCATACTGCCATGGCCGGCGCTGCACGAATGCTGCGCCGGCAGCGGCGCGGTTGACCTTGAGGCGATTTGCGCCTGCATTGCGCCACTGATTTCGAATCTGATGCGGACCTTCTCATGAACAAGCACGTCTCGGGCATCGATCCCGCCAAGCTCGACCGGCTGGCGCAGGTCGCCGTCAAGGTCGGCCTCAATCTGCAGGAGGGGCAGGACCTCTTCCTGACCGCGCCGCTGGCGGCGCTGCCGCTGGTGCGGCGTATCGCCGAGCACGCCTACAAGGCCGGCGCCGGCCTGGTGACGCCGATCTTCTCAGACGAGGAGCTGACGCTGGCGCGGTATCGCTATGGCAAGGATGGCAGCTTCGACCGTGCCGCCGGCTGGCTGCACGAGGGCGCCGCCAAGGCCTTCGCCGCCAACACCGCCCGCCTCGCCATCGTCGGCGACGACCCGATGCTGCTCTCGGCGCAGGACCCGGCCAAGGTCGCCCGCGCCAACAAGGCGAACTCGGTGGCCTATCAGCCGGCCCTGGAGAAGATCGCCAATTTCGACATCAACTGGAACATCGTCGCCTTTCCCGGCGCCGCCTGGGCCCGGCAGGTCTTCAAGGACGATGCCGAGGACATCGCCGTCGCGCGCCTCGCCGAAGCGATCTTCGCCGCCTCCCGCGTTGACCGCGACGACCCCGTCGCCGCCTGGGCCGCCCATAACGCCGCTCTCGCCCAGCGCACGAAATGGCTGAACGGCGAGCGCTTCGCAGCCCTGCATTTCACCGGGCCCGGCACCGATCTCACCGTCGGCCTCGCGGATGGTCACGAATGGCAGGGCGGGGCCTCGACCGCCAAGAACGGCGTCACCTGCAACGCCAACATCCCGACCGAAGAGGTCTTCACCACCCCGCATGCCCGCCGGGTGGAGGGCCATGTCTCCTCGACCAAGCCGCTCTCCTATCAGGGCACGCTCATCGACGAGATCCAGGTCCGCTTCGAGGAAGGCCGCATCGTCGAGGCGAAGGCGGCGCGCGGCGAAGAGGTGCTGAACCGGGTGCTCGACACCGACGAGGGCGCCCGCCGCCTCGGCGAGGTCGCGCTGGTCCCGCATTCCTCGCCGATCTCGCAGAGCGGCATCCTGTTCTACAACACGCTCTTCGACGAGAACGCCTCCTGCCATATCGCGCTCGGCCAGTGCTATTCGAAGTGCTTCGTCGACGGCAGCAAGCTGACGCCCGACGAGATCGCGGCGCAGGGCGGCAATAAGAGCCTGATCCATATCGACTGGATGATCGGCTCCGGCAAGGTCGATATCGACGGCGTCCATGAGGACGGCCGGCGCGTACCGGTGTTCCGCAAGGGCGAGTGGGCCTGAGCGGCCTCAGCCCGCGTTCGCCCGGGGCCAATCCCCCAGCGATGGGCGGTGATGTCCGTCGCGCCCGGTCGTGGCGGGCGCGGCGACCATCGCGTTGAGCACGGCTTCCTGCGTCGCCTCGGCAG
>JAEXUU010000329.1 GCA_023452965.1 Pseudomonadota bacterium
GTGTCGAGCGACTTGGGGAAGCTCGACGTCAGGCGCCACTTCACTTCCGGCGACGACTGCGCGATCGCGGGCATGGCGATGGCGGAGGCGGCCGCGCCGGCGGTGGCGGCCTGGATGAATTGACGACGCTTCATTGTGGGCATCTCCTCGGTAGGACCTTTTTTACAGCAGACGCCGGCGATGGCACCGCTGCGTGCGAATTTAGGCTGTCGGTCGTGGCGTGATGCAGTAACAAAAAAGAGCTGGAGCGCCGGGTTGATCCACGATCACCTTCATCAGCTTCGAATCTATACTTGCACGTAATGTGCGCAGCACCCCCCGTCGTCGCAGGACCGTCAACCAACCCTGGGTGCTCGACAATTGCGCCCTCGGCATGGCACGGCTGCATCAGAAGCGCATGGTCCATTCGGCGATTTCAGTCAACCTCGCCCTTTGGCGGATCAGCGCAAACGGCACGGAGTCACGGCAATGGACCAGGACAAGCTGGCGAAACTGAGGGCCCGCTATGCCGGCGGCAGCGGCGCCGACATCCATGACCCGCGCTTTGCCAAGGTCGCTGCCGACCAATTCAAGGGTGACCGGCGCAAATGGCCCTTCGCCGACGTCGCGACCTTCATCAGCGCGCCCTACCGGCCCGATGCCCTGTTGCAGCCGGATCTCGGCGGGCTCGACGTCGCGATCATCGGCCTGCCGATGGATCTCGGCGTGACCAACCGCGCCGGTACCCGGCTCGGGCCGCGCGCCGTCCGCGCGGTCGAGCGCATGGGGCCGATGGACCATGTCACCGGCGTGGCGCCGTTCGGCCAGCTGAAGGTCGCCGATATCGGCGACGTGCCGTTCCGGTCGCGCTATTCGCTGGAGAGCTGCCACGGGGACATCGAGGCGACCTTCAAGACGATCGTGAAGGCCGGCGTCTCGACGCTCGCGGTCGGCGGCGACCATTCGATCACCTACCCGATCCTCAAGGCAGTCGGCGAGAAGCGCCCGGTCGGCATGGTGCATATCGACGCCCATTGCGACACCTCCGGGCCCTATGAGGGCTCGAAATTCCACCATGGCGGCCCCTTCCGGCAGGCCGTGCTCGACGGCGTGCTCGACCCGGAGCGGGTGATCCAGATCGGCATCCGCGGCGGCGCCGAGTATCTCTGGGAGTTCTCCTACGAGTCCGGCATGACCGTGATCCATGCCGACGAGGTCGACCGGATGGGGCTCGATGCGGTCATTGCCAAAGCACTCGCCGTAATCGGCGACGGGCCCACTTACGTCTCCTTCGACGTCGATTCGCTCGATCCGGCCTTCGCCCCCGGCACCGGCACGCCCGAGGTCGGCGGGCTGACGCCGCGCGAGGCGCTCGCCATCCTGCGCGGCCTGCGCGGCAGGAACATCGTCGCCGCCGACGTGGTCGAGGTCGCGCCGCAATACGACGCGACGAGCAATACGGCGCAATGCGCGGCGCAGGTCCTGTTCACCGAGCTCTGCTTGATCGCCGAGGCGCGCGCGGCCGGCAAGGGTCGGCCCTGACGCGGAAGACTTCTGGCCAGCGCGCGATACGTCGCGCCCTCGCCCGTTGAGCGCTGTCGCCGGCTCGCCGGGCGATCTTGCCGAGCTGACCAGCGCCGTTCGGCACCAGCGCCTGAGTGCAAGCACGCCTCGTGCAGAGTCAGCTGACGAGAAGGTGCTCGCTGACTGCGTGCGAAAGCGATCGCCATGCTCAACAAGCATGACGATCGCACGCCAACGTTCCAGCCATGCAAAACACTTGCATTGAAGGCAGCGCGACGGCACTATGTTGCGACGCAGCACGCACGACGTGCCGCACCAACAACATCCCATTTCCGGACGAAACACATGACCCCCGCCAGCACGGGCGACGCCGCCATGCGTCCGCTCGCCGAACCGGCACGGCGCACCGGCCTGATCCTGTTCGCCCTCGCTCTGGGCGGCTTTGCCATCGGCACGGCCGAATTCGCGGTGATGAGCCTGCTGCCCTATTTCTCGGCCGGGCTCGGCATCGACGAGCCGACAGCGGGACATGTGATCAGCATCTATGCGGCCGGCGTGGTCGTCGGCGCCCCGATCATCGCTGTCCTGGCGACGAAGCTCTCGCGCCGCACCCTGCTGATCGCGCTGATGGCGGCTTTCGCCATCGCCAACGGTCTTTCCGCGCTCGCCCCCTCCTATGGCTGGATGCTGCTGTTCCGTTTCCTGAGCGGCCTGCCGCAAGGCGCCTATTTCGGCGTCGCCGCACTGGTCGCGGCCTCGCTGGTGCCGGCGAACCAGCGGGCGCAGTCGGTCGCACGCGTCATGCTGGGCCTGACGGTCGCGACCATTCTCGGCGTGCCGTTCGCCAATCTCCTCGGCCAGACGCTCGGCTGGCGCTGGGGCTTCGGCACCGTCGCCGTGCTGGCGCTCGCGACCGCCATCATGGTCGCCGCCTTCGCGCCCAAGGATGCGCCGCAGCCCGGCGCGAGCCCACTGCGCGAACTCGGTGCACTGCGCAGCCGGCAGGTCTGGCTGACACTGGCGATCGGTGCCGTCGGCTTCGGCGGCCTGTTCGCCGTCTACACCTATGTCGCCTCGACCTTGATGGAGGTGACCGGGGTTTCGCCAGCGACGGTGCCGGTCGTGCTGGCGATCTTCGGCCTCGGCCTGACGGCGGGCACGCTCGTCGCCGCCTGGGCAGCCGACCGGGCGCTGATGCCGGCGATCGGCGCGATCCTGCTCTGGAGCGCAGCCTCGCTGGCCTTGTTCCCGCTGGCGGCGGGAAACATCTGGGCCGTGTCGGTGGTGATCTTCATGATCGGCTGCGGCGGCGGGCTCGGCGCCGCCTTGCAGACCCGGCTGATGGACGTCGCCGGAGAGGCGCAGACGCTGGCAGCGGCGCTGAACCACAGCGCTTTCAACACCGCAAACGCACTTGGCCCCTGGCTCGGCGGGATGGCGATCGCGGCCGGCCATGGCTGGACGTCGACGGGCTGGGTCGGCGCAGGCTTGGCCCTGTCCGGCTTCGCCATCTTCCTAGTGACGCTCTGGGATGCAAGGGCGAGCGAGCAGGCCATGCCCGCGCCGGCGGAGTAGCCCGAGGCCGCGTCAGTTCCTGAGCGGCGCAGCGACGAGGCGCATCGCCGCCGGAATTGCTGCGCGGCCCTCGTCGAGTTGGTCCGTCAGCACGTAGTACCAGTTGAAGCCGACATAGAGTGCGAGCCGCGTCTCGACCTCGTCGGCAGCGATCTCGCCACGCGCCACCGCGGCCGCGAACAGCGTCCGCACGTCGAGCAGGCGCTCCGGCAGGAATTTGTCCCGCAAGCCGTCAAGCGCCGCGGCATCGTTCTGGGCCTCCGCGATCAGCGCGCGAAAGGTCCGACCTGACGGCGTATCGCGCCAGAAATCCCAGAGCGCCGCGGTATAGAGGGCGAGGTCCTCGGCCAGGCTGCCGGTCTTCGTGGCCTTCACCCTCGCCTTCTCGGCGGCGTAGACCTCGATCAGCAGCTCGGCCTTGTTCTTCCACCAGCGGTAGATCGTCGGCTTGCCCGCCCCGGCGCGGCGCGAGACGGCGTCGATCGAGAAGCCGCCATAACCCTCTTCGGCCAGCACGGCACGAGCGGCGGCGAGGATCGCCGCCTGCGAGGCCGGGTTGCGCCGCGCCCCGATCGAAGCACGGCGGGCCGGCTGCTCGGCTTTCGCGGTCGTCATGCTCTGCCCCCTCCTGTTCCCAACCCTGTGGCGCCCCTGTCGGTTCGCCCCGTGAGGCCTGCCCGATGCAAGCACGATCTTGCAGCAGGCTGCTTGATATCGAAACGGATCGTATCTATCAATTGTAACGAAACGATACGTTTCGTTATGGAGAGAACGATGACCGGACCAACACCCAACCCCTCTCTCGCCCGTCTCCGATTCCTGGGAACCCTGATGCTCGGCGCCTATCTGCTGATCAACGCCCTGCTGCTGGCCCTGACGCCTGTGACTGGCGGCTGGCCGGTCTGGTCCGTCACCGCCCTCGCCGTGCCACCGATGGTGCTCGGCATGGTCTATCTGGTGATGCCACTGGCGCGCCGCGTCGCCGCTTGCGGGAATGGGGTGCGCTCATGATCGCCACCCGCCTCGCAATCCCGTTGGTCGGCGCGCTCGCGCTTCTTGCCAGCCAGTCAGTTGCCGCGGCCGGCGGCGCGCGTGCCCTGACGCCCCCGAAGACAGGAAATCCCGTGACAATGACAACGCTTGCCGCCCAGCCCGTCGCGACGACAGTCGGCGCCTTCATGCCGGCCGGCTATGCCGAGGCGGCCCGGCGCCGGATCGCGGTCGACGACGAACCGGCCGAGCTGGTCCGCCATCAGCGAACCGATGGCCGCAACGCCGCCCTCGGCGGCGAGCATTTCAGCACGGTGATCGCCGCAGACGGCCGCCTGAAGGGCTTTGCCCGCATGGACCTCGACCTGGTCGGCGGCCGACTGCCTTCGCGCGATGAGACGCGGGCCATCGCCATGGACTTCCTGAAGCTGGCCGCGCCGGATCTGCTGCCGGTGCTCGAGGTCAGCTGGATCGAGCCGCATGACGAACCGCTCCGCGTCTCGCGCGGCGGGAAGACCGAGAACCTCACGCTCACCGGGATGAAGGTGAAGATGCGGAACAGGGCCGACGGGCGCTGGATGTGGGTCATCGTCGGAGCCGATCGAAAGGTCATGGTGTTCGAGCGCGATATCGTCTGGGTCACGTTCCCCGGCCACCGCAAGACGGAAAAATGGCTGCACGACACCTGGCTCGCCGAGAACGGCGCCGGCCTGCTCTGAGCGACATCGACAGGCAAGGGATCGCCCACCGCAGCCGGTTCTGTCGTAAATCCGACAGGATCGGCTGTAGGGGGGCGACGCCCCCAGCCCGCCCGGGCTCCTTGCCATGACGGTGGAAGCGGTTGCGCCCGCCGCTGGCACGAGTCCCGAAGCTCCCGCTTGTCCTCGTTTCAGCAGGCGAAATGCGGAGGCTCGAGTGCCCGGCTGGGCTCGCCGAAGCATCACAGCGCCGGATTTGCTCCGACATAGCGCCGCCATCCGCTGACGAATTGCGCTTTCGTCGCAAAATCGGACAGGGGCTCGGGGCAAGAAAATTCTCAAATAAGCAAGTTATGGCAAAGCCTTGCGGTGCATTTTTCTTGCGCCGGATCGCTCAGAAAAGCTGCAAGGCGCCCCTTGCGGGCGAGGCCTGTGATCGCACAATCTGCGCGCACAAGCCGAAACGGGAACTCGAAACGCCCGAGCCGGCCAACCTCAAGGGGAGGCACCATGAAAGGTTTCGTTCGCTTCATCGCCGCCGCGGCACTCACTGCCATCGGCGCCACCGGTGCCCTGGCGCAGGCCAAGGAATGGAAAGAGGTCAGGATCGGCACGGAAGGCGCCTATCCGCCCTACAACAACCTCAATGCCAAGAAGGAGCTCGAGGGCTTCGAGATCGATTACGGCAACCTGCTCTGCGAGAAGATGAAGGTGAAGTGCACCTGGGTCGTGCAGGACTGGGACGGCATCATTCCGGCGCTGCAGGCCAACAAATACGACATCATCATCGCCGGCATGAACGCCACCGAAGAGCGCAAGAAGCAGGTCGACTTCACCTCGCCCTACAGCAAGACCCCGATCTGGATGGTCGGGCCGAAGGCGACGACCTCGACCGACATCTCCCCCGCCGCCCTGAAGGGCAAGGCGATCGGCGCGCAGGGCTCGACGATCCACGCGAACTTCTTCGAGAAGTTCTACAAGGACTCGACCGCGCGGCTCTATCCGACCCAGGAAGAGGCCAATCTCGACCTGCTGAACGGCCGCCTCGACTACATCGTCGCCGACGCGCTGGCGTTGGCCGCCTTCCTTAAGGGCCAGGGCAAGGATTGCTGCAAGAAGAT
>JAEXUU010000730.1 GCA_023452965.1 Pseudomonadota bacterium
GGGCTACGGTCTGCTGGGGCTAAGCGTTGCATCGGCGCTGCTGCTGGCCTCCGTGCTCGCCCCGACCGATCCCGTGCTGGCCGCTGATATCCAGGTCGGGCCGCCGAACTCCGGCGAGGACGGCGACACGCGCTTCGCACTGACCTCGGAAGCCGGGCTCAACGACGCTCTCGCCTTCCCCTTCGTGCATGCGGCGATCGCCTTGTCGCTGGCATCTGTGAGCAGCCAACCCTGGCTCCTTCACTGGCTTGGCGTCGATGTTGTCTGGAAGCTCATCGCGGGCCTCGCTGTGGGGATCGTCACTGGTTACGCCCTTGGCTACCTCGTCTTTCATCTGCCCAATCGCGCCAGGCTCTCGCGCACCGGCGACGGCTTCGTAGCGCTCGGCATCACATGCATCGCCTATGGCGCGGCCGAACTCGCCCATGGCTACGGGTTCCTGTCGGTTTTCGTCGCGGCGCTGGTGCTGCGCATGCAGGAGCGCGACCATGGCTACCACACGCAGTTGCACGATTTTGCCGAGGAACTCGAACGGCTCCTGATGATGGCGCTGCTGGTTGCCTTCGGTGGGGCGCTGTCAACGGGCGGGCTGCTGCAGGCCCTTCGCTGGGACGGCATCGTTTTCGGGGCCCTCGCTCTGTTCGTCATCAGGCCGCTGAGCGGCTGGATCGGCTTGAGCGGAGCCGTCTTGCCCGCAGACAAGAAGGCCGTGATCAGCGTTTATGGCATCCGGGGCGTCGGTTCGATCTACTATCTAGCCTATGCCGCCGGGCACGGCGCCTTCGACGACGCCGACCTCCTCTGGAGCGTCGTGGCCTTCATCATCCTGGTCTCGATCATCCTCCACGGTGCAACCGCCAGCCCCGTGATGGCGTGGCTCGACCGACGTCGCGAGGCTCGGCAAGCCTTGACCGGAGAGAAAGCCACATGAAAACCGTAGGAAAGCCCGCGCGGCTCAGGACAGCGCTACGCAGCCTGTATTTCGGCAATAACGAACGCGCCCGTCGATTTCGCTATGGCCTCGTCGCGTTCGATGTCGTCACGATCGCCATCTTCATCGTCGCCGCCTCGGTTCCCGGCCGCTGGTGGATCGTGCCGCTCGATTTCACGCTCGGCGCCGTCCTGACGCTCGAACTGGTAGCGCGCCTGTACGCCGAGACCAATCGACGCCGGCATATACTGAGTCTCGCCACGCTGACCGATATCGTTGTCATCGGATCGCTCTTCCTGCCGGCGCTGATCGATAACCTCGGCTTCCTGCGGATCGTTCGCGCCTTGCGGCTGCTGCGATCCTACCATCTCCTGCGTGACCTGCGCTCAGGCTCACCCTGGTTCCGGCGCTACGAAGACGTCATCCAGCGGACGCTGAACCTCGCTGTCTTCATCATGATCGTGACCTCGTTCGTCTACGTCTCGCAGCATGCGATCAACCCGCAGATCGCCAGCTATATCGACGCACTCTACTTCACGATCACAACCCTGACGACCACCGGCTTCGGCGACATCACGCTTCTCGGTCCGGGCGGCCGGCTCTTGGCCGTCGTGATCATGGTCGTCGGCGTCGGGCTGTTCCTGCGGCTGCTGCAGGCGGTTTTCCGCCCCAACAAAACTCGCTTCGAATGCCCCGACTGCGCTCTGCAAATTCACGATATCGACGCAGTGCATTGCAAGCACTGCGGTCGCGTCCTCGCGATCCCAACCGAAGGGGTGGTCTGATCGCACATAGCTGAACGAAGAATCCATCGCGTCTTTCACATGCGCTCCCTTCTGCGGCACGTTCTCTTCAGGATTAATGTCTTCGCAACCGCGCGGGGCATTTCTCAGCGGACCTTGGATCACACATTAACCCAATTGACGGCTCAAAATTCACTTTATTAAAAATCTTGAATTATGTGGAACAAACGATGCTTTATCTCGATATCCCGACCATCTCGGAAATAAAGACCCTCTTCTCGATACGGAGTGAGGCATGCCTCTCGGTTTACCTCCCGACGACGCCGCAGACCCAGCATATCGGCGCGACGAAGATCACATTTGCCAACCTGGGGAAGGAAGGCTTGGCTCAACTGGACGCCGCCGGCTTCGACAAGCGGAAGCGGGCTGCCATCGCCGAGCAACTCGACGATCTCGCAGCCGATGATGAGTTCTGGACCTTCCAGGCGCATAGCCTTGCCGTCCTCGTCACGCCCGATAGCCTGCGCACCTATCGGTTGCCCAACCAAATCGAAGCGACGGTGCAGGTCTCGGATCGCTATCATCTCCAACCCCTGCTTCGGACCATCACGTTCCCCAACCGTGCCTTCGTGATTGCCCTGGCCGAAAATGGCTGGCGGTTGATCGAGGTCTCGGCAGATCTTCCCGCGCAGGAAATCAACGTCAGGGGCGTGGCGAAGGACGCAGCGTCCGCAACTGGGCGCGCTTCGGTCAACGACCGGTCGCCATCCGGCCGCATCCATGGCTCTAAGGGGCAGAACGTCCTGCTGCGGCAGTATGCGCGCCAGATCGACACCGCACTTCGCTCAGTCCTTGCTGGCCGCGAGGAGCCGCTGATCGTCGCGGCGACCGAACCGCTTCTCTCGATATGGCGGTCCGTGAACACCTATCCGGGCTTGGTCGAGCATGCCATCACGACCAGCCCGGGCGAACTCACGGCGGCGGCCCTGGCCGACGCGGCTCGACCGATCCTTGATGAGGTCTATGCTGCCGACATCGCAGCATTCGCGACGCTCTACGATCAGCGCCAACAGCAGGGGCGTGCGATCAGCGACATCGCCCAAACCGCTCGCGCTGCCACGTTTGGAGCCATCGACACCCTGCTGATCGACATCGACGAGGTCGTTCACGGGACCATCGACGAAACGACCGGAGGGATCACGTTCGCGGATGGGCCCAGCGCCGACACCTATGGCGTGATCGACGAAATCGCCGGCCGGGCGCTGTCGTCGGGCGCCAAGGTGCTCGGTGTTCGCAAGGCCGATATTCCCAGCGAAGCCTCGCTCGCGGCGATCCTGCGCTACGGGATCTGACGGCATCGTTTTGCGCGCTGGAATGGCGGTGCCGTCTGCCGGCATTCCCATCTCGGGCGACGTGACCGTGACCCGTCTCGTCGCCCCCGCTTCACTTGTCGATGTCGAGGGTGGCCCAGCCGCTGGGACGGCCCGTCGGCGGCAGGCTGCTCCGATCTTTCTGCGATCGCAGGATATGCGCTTTGGCCAGCATATGCGCGGTCACGGGTGCGGTGAGGAAGAGAAAGATCGTGATCAGCAGCTCGTGAAACGAGAAGTGGCTCCCGGCGAGCAGAAAGTAGAGCATCGAGGCGATCAGCAGCGAGCCGATGCCGAGCGTGGTCGATTTCGAGGGCCCGTGCAGGCGCCGCATCATGTCGGGCAGCTTTGCCAGGCCGAAGGAGCCGACCAGCAGGAAGAAGGCTCCGATGAGGATCAAGGCCGAGACGGCCACTTCGCCAATCCAGTGCATGCTCGTGTCCTATTCGATCACATTGCCACGGAGCAGATATTTGCAGAAGGCCACGGTCGTCACGAACCCGACCATGGCGATCAGCATCGCGGCCTCGAAATACATCGTCGTGCCGTAATAGATGCCGAGCAGCACGATCAGTCCGATCGCGTTGATGACCATGGTGTCGAGCGCGAGGATGCGGTCGGTCACGTCAGGGCCCAGCGCCATGCGGTAGAGGTTCAAGAGGATGGCGACGCTGGTGGCGGCCATCGCGATCTGACAGGCGGTGCCGATCATTCGAATATCCTTTTCAGCCTGCGCTCGTAGCGGTGCTTGATCTGGGCGATGGTGTCATCGGCGCCGTCGGTCTCAAGGCAGTGCACGAGCAGGGCGCGCCCGTCCGCGCTGACATCGGCCGATACCGTACCCGGCGTCATCGTGATCGTCCCGGCCAGAACGGTGATCGCCTCGGGTGATGTGAGATCCAGCGGAACGGTGATGAAGCGCGATTGCAGGCTTTCGCCGCGACGGAACAGGATCAGGGACGCGACCTGGATGTTGGACACGACGATGTCCCAAAGCACGACCAGCATGAACTCGATCATCACCAGCGGAGCGCCCACGCGCGGGCGCCCCGGCCAGTACGCACTGGTGCCCAGCGGAATGAGGATTCCGAGGATCAGCCCCAGGACCAGATGACCGACGGTGATCTCGTTGTTGAGCAGGACCCAGACCGCGACGATCCAGACCGTCAGCAGGGGATGCGGGAAAAGGCGTCTGAACATGGCCTAGTTCTCCCCCGTACCGACGCTCGCGGCAGGGGCGAGCACCGCGCGGATATAGCCGGCCTTGTCGAGCAGTTGCGCCGAGGTCGCCTCGAAGGCGCTGGTGAACGGCCCGGCGCCGAAAGACAATGCGGCGGTCGCACCCAGGAGCAGGCCGACGACGACGATCGGCACGAGGGCGGTCGCGTTGAGCCTGTCACCAACGGGCGTGACGTCCGCCCCGCCTGAATCGCTCGTCGGCTTCGGGTTGTTCCAGAAGATGACCGAGCCGGCGCGCGCGAAGCCGATCATCATCAGCAGGCTGGAGCCGAGGACGACGGCCCAGATCAGCGGCGCGTGGGGCGCCTCCCGTGTCGCCTCGAGGATCAGCAGCTTGCCGATGAACCCCGACAGGGGCGGCAGGCCCACCATGGCGATGGCGCCCAGAAAGAACTGCGCGCCCAGAATCGTCTCGTTGGCGATGGCCGGCGCGGGCGCCAGCGTGTCCAGCCGCTTGCCCCGGCGCTGGGAAATCAGGTCCACGAGCAGGAACAGGGCGGCGCCCGTCAGCGTGCTGTGGATGATGTAGTAGAGCGCGGCCGTCGTGCCGACGCCGTCGAACAGCCCTACCGCGATCAGCAGGTTGCCCATCGAGGCGACGACGGCAAAACAGACGAGATCGCGCAGGGTCCGGCTGGCCAGCACGCCGACGGCCCCGACGATGAGCGTGATGAGCGCCGCCGGGATGACGATCGGCGCGGCGACGGCGCCGAGCGGCCCGGCATCCGCGCCGAAGATCAGTCCGTAGACGCGGATGATCGCATAGGCGCCGACCTTGGTCATGATCATGAACATGGCGGCCGCCGGCGCAGAGGTCGCCGCATAAGCGCCCGGCAGCCACCAGTGCAGCGGCACCAGCGCCGCCTTGGTGGCGAACACCGCGAACAGCAGCATCGCGCCAGTCTTCAGCAGCGCCTGGTCGTCGGCCGATACGGCGGCGACCTTGCCCGCCAGATCGGCCATGTTGAGCGTGCCGGTGATCGCATAGATCAATCCGACCCCGAACAGGAACAGCGTCGAGGCGATCAGGTTGATCGCGACATAGTGGAACCCCGCCTTCAACCGCGGCGCGCCGCCACCATGCAGCATCAGCCCATAGGATGCGATCAGCATCACCTCGAAGAAGACGAAGAGGTTGAACAGGTCACCGGTCAGGAAGGCGCCGTTGACGCCGAGCAACTGAAACTGCAGCAGCGCATGGAAATGCCGCCCACGCTTGTCCCAGCCGGTGCAGGCATAGATCGCGACGGCCAGCGCCAGCACCGCGGTCAAGAGCAGCATGACCGCCGAGAGGCGGTCCAGCACCAGCACGATGCCGAATGGAGCCGGCCAGTCGCCGAGGAAATACGCTCGCGGCGTTCCGTCGTCGGACATCAGCAGCAGGCCGATGGCGAGCGCGAGCATCAACACCGTCGCGCCGACCGAAACGACACGCTGGTGCAGGAGGTGGTGAGGCAGCGCCAGAATGAGCAGAGCTGCCGTCATGGCCGGCAGAACCGTGGGGACGACGATCCAGTGGTTCATGATTGAAGCCGTGCCCTATCGTCGCTCGCCGTCGCAGGGTCGCGTTCGTCTGGAATGGCGAGATCGACCTCGTCTGTTCCAGCCTCCAGGAAACCGCGTAGCGCCAGCACGACGATCAGCGCCGTCATGCCGAAGGAGATCACGATCGCGGTCAGGACGAGCGCCTGCGGCAGCGGATCGGCATAGCCGGTCGCCAGCGCGCTGATGATCGGCGGCTGGTTGATCGTCAGGCGCCCCATCGAGAAGAGGAACACGTTCACGGCATAGGACAGGAATGTCAGGCCGAGGATGACCGGGAAGGTCCGTGCGCGGAGCAGCAGATAGATCCCCACAGCCGTCATCACGCCGGTTGCGCTGGCGACGAGCAACTCCACGTCAGGCCTCCTTCGCCAGGGCTGTGTCGGCGTCGAGAACGATGTCCATCGGACTGTCGGTGGCCGGCGAGCGCTCGGCGCGCTGCTGGACGCGCGATATCTGAGACAGCGACAACAGCACGGCGCCAACGACGGCGAGGAAGACGCCGAGATCGAAGGCCATCGCCGTCGCCAGTTCGAATTTTCCCACGAGCGGCAATGAGAAATAGTCGAAGGAACTCGTCAGGAACGGCCGTCCGAACACCCATGAGCCGATACCGGTGAGGCCGGCGATGACGATGCCGCTGCCGATCATCGCCTGCGAGTCGATGCTGCCGCGTTCACTCGCCCAGACATAACCGCTCGCCATGTACTGCATGATCAGCGCCATCGCCACGACGAGCCCCGCGATGAAGCCTCCGCCCGGCAGATTATGGCCGCGCAGGAAGATGTAGACGCCCACCGTCAGCGCCAGGGGCAGCAGGGCTCGCGTCGCCACCACCAGAACCAGGGGGTGGGCGTCGCGAGCTTCTTCCGCGACGCGGATGCTGGCGAGCCGGCGCGCCGCCCCCCGGCGGAACGGATGGTCCAGCAGTGCGAAGATCGCCAGCGCGGCGATGCCGAGCACGATGATCTCGCCGAACGTATCGAAGCCGCGGAAGTCCACCAGGATGACGTTGACGACATTGGTGCCGCCACCGCCGGGTTTCGACTGCTCGAGATGATAAGCCGAGATCGTCTCGAAGCCGCGCGTCATCACCGCGTAGGAGAGCGCGCCCAGGCCCATGCCGGCGACCGAGGCTATGGTCACATCACGCCAGCGGATCACGGACCTGGTCACACGCAGCGACGTCTTGGGCAGGAGGTTGAGGGAAAGCAGCAGCAATATGGTCGTGACCACGTCGACCGAGATCTGGGTCAGTGCGAGGTCGGGCGCCGAGAACTGGACGAAGGCCAGCGAGACAACGAGGCCGACGATGCTCGTCAGGAGCAGCGCGAAGACCCGTTCCCGGTGCATCACCGCCACGGCGACGCAGGCAGCAACAAGCGCGACCCACGCCGTCACGGCGGGGAGGGACATCGGCAGTGTCGCGCGGTCGCCGGCGCCGTGGCTCGCGGACCAGAAGGCGAGGGCACCGATGATAACGAGCGTCGGAAAGATGACCGCCATGTAGGTCTGCAG
>JAEXUU010000750.1 GCA_023452965.1 Pseudomonadota bacterium
CTTTCAGACGGGCGATCGCAGGTGCCAGAGCTGCAGCTTGGCCGACGCCGTCGAGTCCGCCTTCGGTCGTCCGTTCCTCGCGCTTCTCCGGCACCAGGCAGGCGGCGTGCGGCTTCAGCTTCTCGGCGAGGCCGATCATCTCCTCCGTCGCGGCCATCTCGAAGTTGAGCGGCTTCGAAAGCTCTCTCGCCAGCCGTTCCATGTCGGCATCGCGAATGTGGCGCCTGTCCTCGCGCAGATGCGCGGTGATGCCGTCGGCGCCGGCGGCGATGGCGAGGTGGGCGGCGCGGACCGGATCGGGCAGGGCGCCGCCGCGTGCATTGCGCACCGTGGCGACGTGGTCGACATTGATCCCAAGGCGCAGGCGGTTCTTCGGCATCGTCACGGTCCCCAGCTCCACGCTAGCCTGTACGCCCTGGTCGGCGCCGGCTCAAGGCAACGGAATTGATCGGCATCTTCAGCGTTGTTGATCGGTTGCGGTGCGCGCGAGTATTCGCGCCGGGTCGGCCCTTGCGGGAGCGAGCTGTTGTTAAGACCTGCGCGCTATTCTGCGCCGATGCAGTACTCCATCTCGGACCGAAAGCTCTTCGAAGCGGACGTTTCGCCGGATCGGCGCGACGCCAGTCAGCCGCCCGATCGTTCGCTCGGCCGGGTGGTGTCGTGCTCCGGCGCGCGTGCCACCATCGTCGCGAGCGTCACCGGGCCGGCGTTGGGGCCCAACAATATCTGGGCCGTCGGTCGCCTGATCTCGATCAACCTGGGGGAAAGCCGGGTCGTCGGCCTCGTCTACCAGATGCGGGTCATGAGCTCGGGTTGGGACGAGAGCGGAGCGAATGCGATCGGCATCGACGTCGAACTGCTCGGCGAGGTGGTCGACCTGCCGGATGGTCGCTGCCGTTTCCAGAGCGGCATCACGACCTATCCGCCGCTCGGCTCCTTGGCGCACCGCATCCGCTCGCGCGACCTCGCTGCCGTCCACGATCTCGGCGAGTGCGAAGGTGCCGAGATCGGCACGCTGTCGCAGGATGGCGCGATCCCGGCGACGGTCAGCATAGAGCGCCTGCTCTCGCGCCATTTCGCCGTGCTCGGGACCACCGGCGTCGGCAAGTCGAGCGCGGTCGCGCTCCTCCTTCGCAAGGCGGTGGAAGCCAAGCCCAATCTGCGGGTGCTGATCCTCGATCCGCACAACGAATACGCCCATGCTTTCCCTGAGAATTCGGTCCGCATCGACGCCCAGACGCTCGACCTGCCGTTCTGTACCTTCCGTTTCGACGAGTTCGCCGACATCGTCTTCCGCGGCCGGCCATTGGTCGAGGACGAGGCCGAGATCCTGCGCGAGGTGATCGCGGTCGCGCGCAGCCGTTACCGAAGCGGCGCAGCCCACGACATGGTGCGCGATCTCGGCAGCAGCGTGCTGAAGCGGCCGCTCGACCTTGGCGCGCGCCGTCCGGCGGAAATGGGTGGGGCGGCCGGTCTGGCCGTGCCCTATCGGATCGCCGATCTCTTCGCCGCGATCGACGAGCTGATCGGCCTGCACGAGCAGCGCTACCCGCGCGCCACGCTACGGTCGTTGCGCGTGCGTCTGGAGACGCTGCACGCCGATCCGCGTTACGGCTTCCTCTTCGCCCATGCCAACAGCATCGAGACGATCGCGCCGGTGATCGGCCAGATCTTCCGCGTGCCGCATCAGGGCCGGCGGGTCACGGTCTTCCAGCTTGCCGGCCTGCCTTCCGAAGTGGTGAACGCGGTGGCCTCGAGCCTGGCGCGGCTCGCCTTCGACCTCGCAATGTCGAGCCGGGGCGGATACGAGATCCTGCTGCTCTGCGAGGAGGCGCATCGCTACGTTCCGCAGAATCAGGCGCTCGGCTTCGCTCCCACCCGTCAGGCCATTGCCCGCATCGCCAGGGAGGGCCGCAAATACGGCGCCTATCTCGGCATCGTCACGCAGCGCCCGGGCGAGCTCGACCCGACGATCCTGTCGCAGTGCTCGACCGTTTTCGCCATGCGCCTCGCCAACGAGGCCGACCAGCAGATCATCCGCGCGGCGATCGCCGACGCCTCGGCGAGCACGATCGCCTTCCTGCCCTCGATCGGCAATCGCGAGGCCATCGCCTTTGGCGAGGCGGTGGCGACGACGATGCGCATGCGCTTCCTCGACCAGCGGCCGGAGGAGCTTCCTGCAATGCTCGGTCACGAGCCCGGCGCGGCGCGCCGGCCGGAGCCCGGCCTGGAGGAGCTCGTCGCCCGCATGCGCGGGCTGTAGGCCGCGTCGGTAGGGATCTGCGAAAATCTTGCATCTGCGTGGCGCAAGCTGTAAGAGCGCCCTTCATCGTTTCCATCGCATCGACGACATCTGGAAGGAGCCCGCGGGATGGCTCGCGTTACCGTTGAGGATTGCATCGACAAGGTCGAGAACCGCTTCGAGCTCGTCCTGCTCGCGAGCCATCGCGCCCGCATGATCGCATCCGGCTCCTCGATCCTGGTGCCGCGCGACAACGACAAGAACCCGGTCGTTGCCCAGCGCGAGATCGCCGAAGAGAAGCTGACCCCCGAGGATCTCAAGGAAGATCTCATCCACTCGCTGCAGAAGCATGTCGAGGTCGACGAGCCCGAGGCCGATCCGGTGCCGCTGCTGACCTCGCAGTCGCACGTCGCCACCCCCGATTCGGAAGTCCAGTTCGACCGGATGAGCGAAGAGGACCTGCTGCGCGGTCTCGACGGCCTCGTGCCGCCGACCGAGAGCGCCGACGACGAGGACTGAGCGCACCGCTCCGGCCCGGTGCCGGAGCGTCATGTGGAAAATCGTTGACGATGATCGCTAAAGCCCGGCGCTGCCGGGCTTTTTCATGCCCGCTGCGCAAGCAGGCGCCTTGCCGGCAGGCGCGCCCTTGCCGATATTGAACGGATCCAGGGAAGATGATCGGCGGAGCAGGGCCCGCATGGGCATGATGCGGCAATACGAGCTTGTCGACAGGGTCAAGCGCTACAATCCGAACACGGACGAGGACCTGCTCAACCGCGCCTATGTCTACGCCATGCGCGCGCATGGCACGCAGAAGCGCGCCTCGGGCGATCCGTTCTTCGCGCATCCGCTCGAAGTCGCGGCGCTGCTCACCGATCTCAAGCTCGATGACGCCACCATCGTCGCGGCGGTCCTGCACGACACCGTCGAGGACACCGAGGCGACGCTGGAGGAGATCGAGAACCTTTTCGGGCCCGATATCCGACGCCTCGTCGATGGCCTGACCAAGATCAAGAAGCTCGACCTCGTCTCCAAGAAGGCGGCGCAGGGCGAGAACTTCCGCAAGCTGCTGCTCGCCATCGTCGACGATATCCGCGTCTTGCTGGTCAAGCTCGCCGACCGGCTGCACAACATGCGGACCCTCCACTACATGGCGCCCGAGAAGCGCCTGCGCATCGCGGAGGAGACGGTCGAGATCTATGCGCCGCTCGCCGGCCGCATGGGCATGCAGGAATTGCGCGAGGAGCTCGAGGAGCTCGCCTTCCGCCACATCAAGCCGGAAGCGCACGAGACCATCACCAAGCGGCTGGAGGAGGTGACCCAGCGCGAGGGGCGCGTCATCAGCGAGATCGAGAACGATCTCAAGGGCAAGCTCGCCGAGCGCGGCATCGAGGCCCAAGTCTATGGCCGGCGCAAGCGGCCTTACTCGATCTGGAAGAAGATGGAGCGCAAATCCGTCTCCTTCGAGCAGCTTTCCGACATTTTCGGCTTCCGCGTCATCGTCGACAAGCCGGAGGACTGCTACCGCGTGCTCGGCATCGTCCACATGACCTGGCCGATGGTTCCCGGCCGCTACAAGGACTATATCTCGACGCCGAAGCAGAACGACTACCAGTCGATCCACACGACCATCGTCGGCCCGTCGCGCCAGCGCATCGAGCTGCAGATCCGCACCGACAACATGGACCGCATCGCCGAATACGGCATCGCCGCCCATGCGCATTACAAGGACGGCCGCGCCGGCGAGCCGATCGGCCTCGCCGACGAGAGTCGCGCCTATCAATGGCTGCGCCGCACCGTTGACCTGTTGGCCGAGGGCGACAGCCCCGAGGAATTTCTCGAGCACACCAAGCTCGAACTCTTCCACGATCAGGGCTTCTGCTTCACACCGAAGGGGCGGCTCATCGCCTTGCCGCGCGGCGCGACGCCGATCGATTTCGCCTATGC
>JAEXUU010000850.1 GCA_023452965.1 Pseudomonadota bacterium
GCGGCCGGCATCGCCGGCCCGGGCGGCTTCCACGGCGGCATTGAGCGCCAGCAGATTGGTCTGGAAAGCGATGCCGTCGATCAGCGAGGTGATCTCCGCGATCTTCTTTGAGGCCTCGTCGATCCCCGTCATCGCTTCGACCGCCTGCCGGACGATCGCTCCGCCTTCTTCGGCGACCAGCATCGCCTCGCGGGCGGCCTGCTCGGCATGACGCGAGGATTGCGCGTTACTCTTGACCGAAGCCGCCAGCTCCTCGGTCGTCGCGGCGCTCTCTTCCAGTGAAGCGGCCTGTTCCTCGGCGCGCTGTGCCAGATTCTGCGAGGCCTGCGAAACCTCGCCGACGCTCGAGCGAATCTCCCGCGTCGTCGACAGGACGGTCCGCATCGTGTCGTGCATCGTGGCGACCGCAGCGTTGAAATCGTCGCGGAGCTGGCCGTACTCGGCCGGCAGGTCATCGGGCATGCGATAGGTGAGGTCGCCACGGGCCATGGCCGCCATGGCCTGCCCCACGGAGCTGACGACCGCTGCGCGCTCCTTTCCCAGCACCTCCCGCTCGCTCCTGAGGCGAGCGGCCTCGGCCGCCTCCAGGTAGACCGAAATCGCAAAGTCCATGTCGAGCAGCGTCGCCTTGGCGACGGCGCTCACCTCCGCGCTCACCGATCCGGCACTCACGGCGCCATCGCTTTTGCTCTGACGAGCCCGGAACGCTTTTCCGAAAACGCCTGCTGCCGCCCCTTCCTCGTTGGCCTGCGGCCAGCGCGCCGCGATGATCTTGCCGATCAGGGCTTCCAGAACGAGGCCATAGCCGCCGATGTACCATCGCGGTGCGAGGCCGATCCGGGCGTGGACCTGGCCAACGATCGAAACCGCCCGGACATAATCCTCGTCGAAGCGCCCTCCCGAGATCATGTCCCAGTGGGCGATCTGCTTGCTCTTGGCGCCGGAGATCTGGGGCTCTCCCGAAAAGAACGCCCGCGTCTCGGGAAACGCGCGAACCTGGTCGTAGAAGTCATCGAGCGCTTGCGGCAGCGCGTCCATCACGATCGGCTTTACACTCTGGATGCTCTCCAGAGCAGATTTGTCCAGCTTCATGAACTGAAGGCGTTCGGATAGGGCGCTCGACGACGACATATGACTATCCCGATTGAATGAGTTGACGGCTTGGATCGAGGGCAGGCCAGGCAAGTTCGTTCGTTGCGATGAGTTCTGCGCGGGCGCTCGGTCAGGCGGCTCTCACCGTCGACAGGAAGATCTCCGCTTCGGACATCAGGCTTCCGGCCTGCCGTGCGAGGTCGGTCGTGGCCGACAAGGCATGCGCGGATGCTGCGCTCGACTCCGAGGCACGCCTTGTCACGCTGACGATGCTGTTCGCGACCTCGGCCGAACTTTGCCAGGCCTGCTGGAGATTGCCGGCGGTTTGCTGGGTCGCCTGTTCCTGGTCCGCGATGGCGCGCGCGATGTCGGCTCCGATCGCGTTCATTTCGTCGATGGTGCGCCTGATCGTGCCAACCGCGGCCGCGACGTACTGGGTGAAGTCCCGGATGGTTCCGATCTGGGCGTCGATCTCGGAGGTCGCATGAGCCGTCTGGGTGGCCAGCAGCTTCACCTCCGCGGCGACGACCGAGAATCCGCGGCCGGTCTCGCCTGCGCGCGCCGCTTCGATGCTGGCGTTCATCGCCAGCAGCCTGGTTTTGCCGGCGATCTCCCGGATCACGTCGACGATCCCGTCGATCCGGTCGACGGAGCCGGTCAATTCACCGACCTGGCCGCTGATCTGCTGGGCTTCGGTCACCGCGCGCGTGGAAACCAGGCCGGAGGCCGCGATCTGCCGACCGACTTCACTGAGGGAAAGCGCCAGGGCGTCGGTCGCACCGGCCACCGCTTCGATGTTCGTCGTCGCCTCGAGCGAGGATTCCGTGGCGGCGTCAGCCTGCTGCAAGGTCTCGCTCGACGATACTGCGAGTTGCCCCGCCGAAGCCTGGAGATCGTTCGCTGCAGCAGTGACGGAACGGACGACGGTGGCGACCACCTGCTCGAAATTGCCGGCCAGTCTTTCCAGCGTTTCCTGCCGCTTGCGGCGCTCCGCTTCGAGATAGACGCCGATCGCCAGATCCATGTCGAGCAGGGCGGCGCGGTTGAGCGCGATCGCCGCGCGCTGCATCCGGTGCTCTCGGCCGAGGCGCCATGCCGCCTTTACCCGGCCGATGCGGGCGATCAATCGCGCCAGGATGAAATTGTAGCCGCCGATGTACCAGCGCGGCTCCAGCCCCAGCCGGCAATGCACCTCGCCGATGCGCCTGACCGAGTTGGCGTACTGGCTGTCGTACGCCGCCTCCGTGATCAGGTCCCAATGCGCGATCTGCATCTGGCGAGCCCGTGCAAGCACGGTCTCGCTCGGGAAAAGCCGGGACACATCGGGAAAATGTCGGATGTGACGGTAGAACACATCGAGCACGCCCGGCAGTTCGGCCGCGACGACCGGACGGATTTCGCGGAGCAGGGCGCGGGCCTCGTCATCGATCCCGGCGAAACGGAGCCTTTCCGAGATGTCGTCGCAGCACGGCGCATGGCCCGGACCGTTGCCGGAGAGTGGGCGACCAATCAGGGACGAACTGGCGCGTTCCGAGCCTTCGGCGAGCGCATCCGTCACCCTTTCAGGTCCAGGCAGACTCATGGAATAACAGCTCCCTGCGCCGTGATCGCCTCGCGGAACGGGGACCGAGAGGGTGTGAACGATTCCGTTCTTATTGAGTACCGTAGCGTACGTTACGCAAGGTTAACAGAAGATTGTCCGCCATGGCCCAGCGCAACGCCCGGGGGAACGCTTGAAGCAAGAGTTGAAGGGCGATTTCGATATCCGGAATCAGGTATTGCTCTCGGTCCGGCCCGAGGCACGGGCCTTCATCGTGC
>JAEXUU010000857.1 GCA_023452965.1 Pseudomonadota bacterium
GATGTCAGACTTTCAGCGCACCCCGTATGGGACGCGCTGCCCCCGCCGGCCGCCCGGCCGCAGCTGTCGGTAGGCCATGAACTTCGCCCCATGAACTTCGATCTCACCTTCTTCGCCGTCATGGTCCCGGCCGTCATCCTGATGGGCCTGTCCAAGGGCGGCTTCTCGGGTCTCGGCCTGCTCTCGCTCCCCCTGATGGCGCTGATCGTCTCGCCGGTGCAGGCCGCCGCGATCATGCTGCCGATCCTGATCATCCAGGACGTCGTCACCGTCTGGTCCTATCGTCACGAATTCGACCGACGGAACCTCGCGACCCTGATCCCAGGCATGCTGCTCGGCGTGCTCGCCGGCTATCTCCTGGCGGCAAAGGTCTCCGACGCTGTGGTCGGTTTCGCGGTCGGGGTGATCTCGATCGGCTTTGCGCTGCGTCGCCTGCTCGGCGGCAAGTCCGCAAAAGCCCCGGTCACGCAGGCCAACTACGCGGCCGGCAGCTTCTGGGGCGTGATCTGCGGCTTCACCAGCATGATCGCCCATGCCGGCGGTCCGCCCTTCCAGATCTATGTGATGCCGCAGCGCCTGCCGCCGGCAGTCTTCGTCGGCACCGGCGCGCTGTTCTTCGCGCTGATGAACTGGATCAAGGTGCTGCCCTATTTCATCCTCGGCCAGTTCAGCCCGCAGAACCTCACCGCCTCGGCCGTGCTCTTCCCGGTCGCGATCCTCTCCACCCTCGCCGGCGTCTGGCTGGTCCGGCGCGTCCCGGCCGAGCGCTTCTACACCCTGATCTACTGGCTGCTGGTCGCGGTCGGGGTGAAGCTTGTCTATGAGGGCCTGCGGCCGCTCTTCGGCTGAGCCGCCTCCCGCCCCCGCTTTCCGAGCCGGACATTGCGCCGCATCGGCAAAAGGGATGGATTACATGGCTGCGCCGCGGCGGCTAAAGCTGCGGCGACTTTCCGGCAGAAGAGCGCCCCGATGACCGCATCGCCCTACGATACCGATCTCGACCGCAACCCCGCGAATTTCCAGCCGCTGTCGCCGCTGCCTTTCCTGGAACGGGCGGCGAGCGTCTTCCCGCAGCGGAACGCCGTGATCCATGGCCCGCTGCGCCGCAACTATGCCGAGCTCTATGCCCGCACCCGCCGGCTCGCCTCGGCACTGGCGAAGCACGGCATCGGCAAGAACGACACCGTCGCGGCGATGCTGCCGAACACGCCGGCCATGCTCGAATGCCATTACGGCGTGCCGATGTGCGGCGCCGTCCTCAACACGCTCAACACCCGCCTCGACGCGGCGATCATCGCCTTCTCGCTCGACCATGGCGGCGCCAAGGTGCTGATCGCCGACCGGGAGTTCTCGAAGACGGTCAAGGAGGCGCTGGCGCTCTGCAAGGTGAAGCCGCTCGTCATCGACTATGACGACCCGGTCTATGACGGCCCGGGCGAGCGCTTCGGCAGCGTCGAATACGAGGACTTCGTCGCGCAGGGCGATCCCGATTTCGATTGGATCATGCCATCCGACGAGTGGGATGCGATCGCGCTGAACTACACCTCGGGCACGACAGGCGATCCCAAAGGCGTGGTCTACCACCACCGCGGCGCCAACCTGCTCGCGACCTCGAACGTGCTCACAGGCGGCATGGGCCGGCACCCGGTCTATCTCTGGACCCTGCCGATGTTCCACTGCAATGGCTGGTGCTTCCCCTGGACGATCTCGCTGCTCGCCGGCACCCATGTCTGCCTGCGCCAGGTCCGCGCCAAGGCGATGTACGACGCGCTCGCCGACCATGGCGTCACTCATATGTGCGGCGCGCCGATCGTGATGTCGGCGCTGCTCAACGCGCCCGCCGAAGAGCGCCGCAGCTTCGCGCAGAAAGTGAATTTCTTCACAGCTGCCGCGCCGCCGCCGGAAGCCGTGCTCGCAGGCATGGCGCAGGCCGGCTTTTCGGTGGTCCACCTCTACGGCCAGACCGAGGTCTACGGCCCCGCCGTCGTCAACGAATGGAATAGCGACTGGGACGCCCTGCCCGGCTCCGAACAGGCGGCGCTGAAGGCGCGCCAGGGCGTGCGCTACCCGGCGCTGGAAGGGCTCGACGTGCTCGACCCCGAGACGATGAAGCCGGTCCCGCGCGACGGCCAGACTCTCGGCGAGGTGATGTTCCGCGGCAATGTCGTGATGAAGGGCTATCTCAAGAACCCGAAGTCGACCGCGGCCGCCTTCGAGGGCGGCTGGTTCCATTCCGGCGATCTCGGCGTCATCCACCCCGATGGCTACATCCAGCTCAAGGACCGCTCCAAGGACATCATCATCTCCGGCGGCGAGAACATCTCCTCGATCGAGGTCGAGGACGCGCTCTACAAGCACCCTTCGGTGCAGGCGGCGGCGGTCGTCGCCCGGCCCGACGAGAAATGGGGCGAGACGCCCTGCGCCTTCGTCGAGCTCAAGCCCGGCAAGGCAGCGACGCAGGACGAGATCATCGCCTGGTGCAAGACCCTGCTCGCCTCCTTCAAATGCCCGAAGACCGTCGTCTTCACCGAGGTCCCCAAGACCTCGACCGGCAAGATCCAGAAGTTCAAGCTGCGCGAGATGGCGCGGGCGCTGTAGCGCCCCGCCGGACGGCACCGAGAGGCTGCCGTGACACTCACCACTTCACGCCCAGAGGTTCCACCCCCTCATGGGAAGGGAACAACGGCAGGACCTCTTCGGCGAGCTCCTGAATGATCTCCGCGGCCGGGCGCTCGGCGAACTGCATGCCGAGCGCGCCGTGATTGACGCCGGCCTCCCGCCACTCGCCGAGC
>JAEXUU010000871.1 GCA_023452965.1 Pseudomonadota bacterium
CAGCGCCGCCTGCCACCTGCACACAACACCGAAGGCCGCATGACCACGCTCACGCTCGATCCGCCCGAGGGCCGCAGCTCCCTGCCCTTCGTCGACGCCCGCCATCCGCAGCGCCCGCTGGAGGTCAACTTCTATCGCCCGGCAATGCACCGGGCCGACGACGAGGTCGTCTTCGTCCAGCACGGCATGCTGCGCAATGGCGACGACTACCGCGATTTCTGGATCGACGCCGCCGAGAAGCACAACCTGCTGATCGTCGCCCCGACCTTCGGCAACGCGCATTTCCCGCAGGCCGAGGGCTACAATAACGGCCTCGTCGTCGGCGAGGACGGCGCGATCGCCGCTGAAGCCGATTGGCTCTATGCCGTGCCCGCCCGCGTGTTGGCCGCCTTGCGCAAGGCCGGCGTCACCACCCGCGACAAGGTCCGGCTGTTCGGCCACTCCGCCGGCGGCCAGTTCGTCCACCGCCTGCTGGCGACGCAAGAGCAAACGCCCTTCTCGGTCGCCTTCGCCGCCAATTCCGGCTGGTACACCCTGCCGACGCTCGACCGCCGCTTCCCGGAAGGGCTCGCTGGGCTCGGTCTCGGCGCCGCGGAACTCGCGCGCTGGCTCGCCTGGCCGATGGTGATCTTCGCCGGCGACCAGGACATCGTCACCAGCGATCCCAACCTGCCGGCGCAAGCCGAGGCCCTCGCGCAGGGACCGATGCGCTATGCCCGCGCCCATTTCATGCTCGACTTCGCCAGGGCGGAGGCGGCCAGGCTCGGCCTGCCCTGCAACTGGTCGCTGATCACCGTGCCGGGCATCGGCCATGACGGCGCCGCGATGTCGCGCGCGGCCGCCGCCTACTGGTTCGAAGGCCGGATCCCCTCCGTCGAGGAACTGCAGCCGCAGGCCGAGGCCGTGGCCTGAAGCTTCAGGCGCTTCACCGATAACCCCTCGGCTCTTGCGATCTGCAGGCCGAGGGCACGACAGGCCGCGCCGTCCGAGCGAAACCTCGCCGCATGTCCGGACCGTGCTCGCGGCGCAGGGAAGCACGACGGCCGCCGCGCTCCCGCCAATCACCGCCGGAATTCCGAGGTGCCTGCCAAAGATCGTCCCGCGCGCCTGCAACGTGGCAGAGCCGCGTCGCGCAACCGCGGTTTAGGTCGCCGCGGGTCGACGTTGTCGCGTCGCTACTGGCGAATTGGCTGCGGCAAGAACCAGAACCTGTCCCTAAGGACAATACGCCGGAGACCCCGGTTGTGATGATCTGACCTGCACGAGAGCTCTCGTGACGCGGCGGCAACTCCGCATGCAGCGCTGGCGCGCATGACCAGTCGAGCCTCGCGATAGGGAAGGATCCGATATGGCTCCCACCGTTCAGGAATCGCTCTCTATCGATCATTTCTTCTCGGCGCCTTCCGGCCGAACCGACCGTTGGCGGGACCTTCATGCCGCGGCGCGGTCTTGGTCGTCGGGGACAAAGAACAGGCGCGCCGTCGAAGCAGCGCTCAACGAGCTCGGCGTCTCCGAGGAGTTCCACGCCTTCCCCGGCGCGGACCTTCTCGCCGCCCTGCGCGGCCTCCTGCAGAACGACGATGCGAACGGCTTCCTCTCGCTCGCCAAACGCATCTCGATCGCCATCATAACCGGCAACTACAAGCACGATGCCAAGGAGTGGCAGGCGGCCGATCTGTCGCTGGCTGAGCCGGTCGATATCGTTCCCGCCTCGGCGGCGGACGGCACGAGCCGCCCCTATTTCGAGATGCTGACCGTGACGCCGGCTCCGGCCGGGCGCTGGCCCCATATCGCAGCCGAGTTCCGCCGGTTGCGCCGGCCCGAGGACGCTTTCGTCTACGAGGCGGTGCTGGTCGGCAGCCTGGAGGACGCGATCTGCGCGGCCGTGGTCAATCCCGACATCGCCGCCGTCGCCATCTATGAGGGCTTCACGCTCCGCTCCCGCCACGACGCGCCCGTATTGCGCAGCGTGCTCGCGGCACAGCAGCCGCTCCTCGACCAGGTCGACGAGGCGGACCTCGCCCTGCGCCTCGCCGCCGGACTGAAGTCGATCCGGCCCGAGCTCGACATCTATCTGCTTTCAGACCGACGTGTCGAAAAGCTCGCCGGAGACCCGCGCGCCGCGATGATCCGCCGGGTGATGTACCAGATCGAGGAGCCGCTCGAGCTGCATCTCTCGGTGCTGGAGGGGATCAAGGCGCGCTTCGACACGCCCTTCTTCGACAATCTCAAGCTCTATGCGCAAAGGCCGATCGCCACCTTTCACGCGCTGCCGATCGCGCGCGGCAAGTCGGTGTTCCGCTCGGCCTGGATCCGCGACATGGGCCAGTTCTACGGCATCAACCTCTTCCTGGCGGAGAGCAGCGCCACGACCGGCGGGCTCGACAGCCTGCTCGAGCCGACCGGTAACATCAAGCGGGCGCAGGAGATGGCGGCGCGTGCCTTCGGCGCCGACCACGTCTTCTTTGTGACCAACGGCACCAGCACCTCGAACAAGATGGTGCTGCAGGCGCTGATCGCGCCGGGCGACATCGTGATCCTCGACCGCAACTGCCACAAATCGCACCATTACGGTCTGGTGCTGAGCGGTGCGCAGCCCTTCTATGTCGAGGCCTTCCCGATGGCGGAATTCTCGATGTACGGGGCGGTGCCGCTGCGTACGATCAAGAAGGCCCTGCTCGACCTGAAGGCGGAAGGCCGGCTCGACCGGGTCAAGATGGTCGACCTGACCAACTGCACCTTCGACGGCCACATCTACAATACGCGCCGGGTGATGGAGGAATGTCTGGCGATCAAGCCGGACCTGATCTTCCTCTGGGACGAAGCCTGGTTCGGCTTCGCCCGCTGGTCGCCCTTCCTGCGGCCGCGCACCGGCATGGGCGCCGCCGCCGACATCGAGGCCTGGGCCAAGACGCCGGAGGCGCTCGCCCAGCACGAGCGCCAGGTGGCTGAACTCGGCACCGCGCCCTCGATCGGCAAGTTGCTGGATACCCGCCTCGTCCCCGACCCACGCGCGATCCGCCTGCGGGTCTACCAGACCAATTCGACCCACAAGTCGATGTCGGCGATCCGGCAGGGCTCGATGGTGCTGGTGCGCGACGTCGAGTTCCACAGGGTCGAGGCCCAGTTCCACGAGGCCGTTTTTACCCACGCCTCGACCAGCCCCAACCAGCAGCTGATCGCCAGCCTCGATGTCGCGCGGCGGCAGATGGAGCTCGAAGGCTACGGGCTGGTGATGAACGCGATCGAGGTCGCGCTCGACATTCGCCGCGAGGTCAATTCGCATCCGGTGATCGCGAAGTACTTCAGCATCGTCGGCGCCGACGGCATGGTGCCCTCCGAATACCGCCGCAGCGGCTTCGTCGACTTCCTGGCGCCGGGAACCCGCTGGGACGACCAGTTGCGCAGCATGCGCGAGGACGAGTTCTGCCTCGATCCGACCCGCATGACCCTGGTCTGCGGCACGGCCGGCTTCGACGGCACCAGCTTCAAGGGGCTGCTCGCCTCGCAATACAACATCCAGGTCAACAAGACCTCCCGCAACTCGGTTCTGCTGCAATCCAACATCAACAACACCCGCAGCGACGTCGCCCTGCTGATCAGCGTCCTCCTGAAGATCAGCGAGAGCATCGAGACGCGCCTCAAGCAGGGCGGAGAGTCGGAGCGCAAGACCTTCAACGCGAAGGTCCAGAGCCTGATGAAGGACGTGCCGGACCTGCCGAACTTCAGCCATTTCCATGAGGCCTTCCGGCAGGATGCCGGCGACACCACGCCCGAG
>JAEXUU010000893.1 GCA_023452965.1 Pseudomonadota bacterium
TGGAGACCATAGGCGAGCTTCAGTCCCCTCTCCTCTCCCAGCGCAGCCTGAGCAGCACGCTTGCCGTTGAACGCGATGATCGCCGGAGCATGCGCGTGAAGCTTGGCCAGAAAACCCGCGATGTCGAAATGCTGCCGCGTCAATGCCGAGTCGGGCCCCGACGTCGCTTTCGCAACGTCGGTGAAGCCCATGCCGTATCGCGGCAAGTCCGGGAAGTCCGCAGGGCCCAGCTGCCGAGGAACCAGCCCGGTATCGAACAAGGTCTTCCAAAACTTGTTGCCGGGGCCGGCATAGTAGGCGCCCCGCCGGGCGGAGGCCGCGCCGGCCTGCGTGCCGCAGAACACGACATGCAGGCCGGGCGTCAGCACATCCGGCAGGACATCATCGCTCACTTGCCGGCGACGTACTTCGTCTCGACCAGCGTGTTGATGTCGGGCTTCGTCTTGATCAGGCCGATTTCGAGCAGGAGGTCGGCCGCCTTGTTGGTGAAGGTCTGCCAGTCGCCGGCGAAGAACTTCTTGTTGCCCTCGGCGTCGGACCAGCGCAGGAAGCCGGCCGACTTGCCGAACTGCTCGCCCGACTGCTTCACGTCGGCGCCCATGATGCCATAAGCCTTGTCCTTCTCGGCCTTGATCATCTCGAGCGCTTCGAAATAGCTCTTGGTCAGCGCCTGTGCGGCGGCATCGTTCTCGCTCAGGAACTTCGGCGTGCAGCCGAACGTGTCCATCACCATCGGATAGTCGAGCGTGGTGGCGATGATCTTGCCGGAATCGGGCTTGTCGCGCACCGCCGAGAGATAGGGCTCGTAGGTCATCGCCGCGTCGTTCTGGCCGGCGATGAAGGCCTGCGCCGCCGGGCCCGGCTCCATGTTGACGACGTTGACGTCCTTCACCGACATGCCGTTCTCCTTCAGGAACCAGGCAAGGGCGAAATAGGGCGAGGTGCCGGGCGCCGAGGCGGCGACAGTCTTGCCCTTGAGATCCTTGATCGAGCCGGTCGAGCCGCGCACGGCCATGCCGTCGGCGCCGTAGCTCTTGTCGAGCTGGAAGATCTGCTTGGTCTTGATGCCGGCGGCATCCCAGACGATCCAGGTCTCGACCGTGGTCGCGGCGCACTGGATGTCGCCCGAGGCGATGGCGAGGTGGCGGTCCTTCTGCGGGATCTTCTTGATCGTCACGTCGAGGCCGTTCTTGGCGAAGATGCCAGCTTCCTTGGCCAGCGTCAGCGGCGCGAAGCCGGTCCAGCCCGACATGCCGATCGTCAGCTTGGTCTGCGCCTGGGCGGCGCCCGCCGCCAGGAGTGCCGCGAGCCCCAGGCCCGCCACAGCTCCGATACGCTTCATACCCGTCATTCGAAACCCTTCCCCATTTATCTGCGCCGGCCTCGCTCGGCGGAGCTGAACACAGCCTCGTCGTGGCACGATGCAACCTTTGTTCCAAGGCAGGTTAAATGCCTATGCAAATCAGTCAAGCCAGCATCAACGACGCTGGGGGAGGCAATGAATTTCTCTTGTTTGACAGCAGGCGGGATATCTCCTCCCCTCGCCTCCCCGGCGCCTGCGCCTACTGGACGAGGTTTTCCGAATGAACGGCGCCGACCGCCTCTGCGACACCCTTTTGATCAACGACGTCGACGTCTGCTTCGCCAATCCCGGCACCTCCGAAATGCACTTCGTCGCGGCGCTCGACCGCAAGCCGCAGATGCGCTGCGTGCTCGGCCTGTTCGAGGGCGTAGTGACCGGCGCCGCCGACGGCTATGCCCGCATGGCCGACAAGCCGGCGGCGACGCTGCTGCATTGCGGGCCGGGCATGGCGAATGCCCTCGCCAACATGCACAACGCCACGCGCGCCCGCACGCCGATGATCAACGTCGTCGGCGACCATGCGACCTATCATCTCCAGCACGACGCGCCGCTGACCAGCGATATCGAGGGGCTGGCCTGGCCGATGTCGCATTTCGTCCGCCGCATCGGGAATCCGGAGGATGTCGGCCCGGCGATCGGCGAGGCCTATGCCGCTTCGCTCTCCCTGCCCGGCGTCACCACGGTGATCCTGCCTGCCGACTGCGCCTGGGGCAGCGTCGAGCCCGCCACGCTTGCGCCGACCAAGGTTCCCGCCCTGAAGAGCGCCGATCCGGTCCGGGTACGCGAGATCGCGGCACTGCTGCGCAAGCATGGCTCGCGCGCCGCGCTGATGATGACCGGCCTCGCGCTGCGCGAGGGCCCGATGGAAATGGCCGCGCGGATCTGCGCCGCGACCGGGGCGCGAGTCTTCGGCCAGATGTCGAACGGCCGCATCGAGCGGGGTGCCGGCCGCGTCGCGCTGCCGAAGGTGCCCTATCCGATCGACCTGGCGCTGAAGCAGCTCGAGAACGTCGACCTGCTCGTGCTGGTCGGCGCACAGGTGCCGGTCGGCTTCTTCGCCTATCCCGGCAAGCCCGGCCGGCTGATTCATGACGGCTGCGCGGTCGAGACGCTTGCGGCGCCCGGCGACGATCTGCCCGGCGCGATCGCTGCGCTGGCGGACGAATTATCGGCACGCACCGTGGCGCCGGCCTTCATCGCCGAAGCCGCCCCGGCAAACGAAGCGCTCCCGACCGGCACGCTCGACGCCGACAAGGTCTGCACCATCGTCTCGACCCTGCTGCCCGAGAACAGCATCATCTGCGACGAATCGATCTCGTCGGGCCGGATGTTCTATGCACAGTGCCATCACGCGCCGAAGCACGACTATATCCAGCTCACCGGCGGCGCCATCGGCGAGGGCATCCCGCTGGCGATCGGCGCTGCGGTCGCCTGCCCCGACCGCAAGGTCATCGGCATGCAGGCCGACGGCTCAGGCATGTACACGGTCCAGGGTCTGTGGACGCAGGCCCGCGAGAACCTCGACGTCGTCACCGTGATCTTCGCCAACCGGACCTATGCGATCCTGCATGGCGAGATGCGGGCGGTCGGCGTCAACGACTTCGGCAAGAACGCCACGCAGATGCTCAACCTCGACCAGCCGGCACTCGACTGGGTCGCGATGGCCAAGAGCATGGGCGTCGAGGCCGGCCGCGCCAGCACGGCCGAGGAGTTCACCAGGCTGTTCAAGGGCGCGCTGTCGCGGAAGGGGCCGTTCCTGATCGAGGCGGTGATCTGAGCTGCTGCCCTTCCTCCCGATAGGGGCGTTGCCAGCCGCAACCTAACGCTGTGACATGGCGAATTCGCTTGCCGATGCTTATGTCGCCGCAAGCAAGGAGGTTTGACATGACGGAACGTGCTGTACTCGCAGGCGGCTGCTTCTGGGGCATGCAGGACCTGATCCGCAAGCTCCCCGGCGTCGAAACGACCCGGGTCGGCTATACCGGCGGCGACGTGATGAACGCGACCTACCGCAATCACGGGACCCACGCCGAGGGGATCGAGATCGTCTTCGACCCCACCAAGATCGGCTACCGGCAGCTGGTGGAGTTCTTCTTCCAGATCCACGACCCGACGACACTGAATCGCCAGGGCAACGACCTCGGCACCAGCTATCGCTCGGGGATCTACTATGTCGACGAGGCGCAGAAGAAGGTCGCCGAGGAGGTGATCGCCGCCGTGAACGCCTCCGGCCGTTGGCCGGGCAAGGT
>JAEXUU010000894.1 GCA_023452965.1 Pseudomonadota bacterium
CTCCCGACGCCATGAACAACCTTGCCATCAGGCGGGCGCAGGGCCGTGGCGGCCCCAAGGACGTGCCTCAGGCGCGGCTCTGGTTCGAGCGAAGCGCCCAGGCCGGTCACTTGGACGCCATGAACAACCTGGCCGACATGCTGCGCATGGGTGTTGCCGGCTCTGTGGACCTGCCACAGGCCCGGCACTGGTACGAGCGGGCAGCTCAGGCCGGCGAGATCAGGGCCATGATCAATGTCGGCGCCATGCTGGAGGGTGGTCTCGGCGGACCGCAGGATATGCCGGAAGCACGGCGCTGGTTCGAGAAGGCCGCGCAAGGCGGCGAGAAGATCGCGATGTACAATCTCGGCGTCCTGCTTGAAAAAGGCGAAGGCGGCCCGCAGGACCTTCCGCAAGCGCGGAGCTGGTACGACAAGGCAGCGCAGGGCGGCCTGCTGCAAGCGGCGGAAAGTCTGCGCGCACTGGACCAGCAAATGCGCTAGCCGAGCGCCCCCCGAACGGACAGCGCGCGCCTACTGGACGCTCGCCGCCACCGCCGCCTGCTGCTCCAGCGCCCGCCGGGCCGCGACCTCCTGCTCCTCCTTCTGCCAGCGGCGGAAGAGGTCGGCGCGACGCGCCGGATAGCGCTCTTCGCGCGCCGTCAACTCGGCGATGCGGTCCGTCCGGAAATGGCGGAAGGCCTGCCGGAGCTCGCACCAGGCGATGACCATGCGCACGCGCTCGAAGAAGGTCAGGCCGATCGGCCAGATCACCCGGCTCGACGATTTCCCGGCCTCGTCGCGATAGCTGATCTCGAGCTTGCGGCCATTGCGGATCGCGGCACGCACCGCCGCGACGTCGACCTGGTCGACCACCATGTCCTTGCAATAGGCCGGCGCGAACAGCGCGCCGGCGAGCAGGATCGGCCGCAGATGCGCCGGCAGAACCGCCGCGACCTTGGAGACGACATCCTCGGCGGCGCGCGCCAACGTCGGGTCCGCGCGCTCGGAGAGCCAGCGCATGCCGACCAGCACGGCCTCGATCTCGTCGGGCGAGAACATCAGCGGCGGCAGGTCGAAGCCGGCATCGAGGACATAGCCGATGCCGGCCTCGCCGCGCACCGGCACGCCCTGGCGCAGCAGCGCGGCAATGTCGCGATAGACGGTGCGCACCGAGACATCGAGCTCGGAGGCGAGCGTCTCGGCGGTGACGGGGCGGCGGCGACGGCGCAGCCCCTGAATCAGATCGAGCAAACGTTCAGCGCGTTGCATGACGGGGCTTCCGCTTCGGGAAAGATCGGTTAGCGTCACTCTGCCGCAGACGCCCTGACAATCATTGTCAGGAGCGTGGCAGCAGTATGGTGGCCGGCCGGCGTGCAAATGTGCCGCCGCGAGGAGGATTCATGTTGGAGCTGCACGTTTTCGGCCCCGGCTTCGGCCTACCGGACCCGAGCCCTTTCTGCGTCAAGGCCATGATCCTGATGGAGATGTCGGGACTGCCCTATCGCCGGGTTCGCGGCAATCTGCGCAAGGCGCCGAAAGGCAAGTTCCCGGTGCTGGTAGATGATGGGGAGATCATTCCGGACACCAGCTTCATCAGGCTGCATCTCGAGCGGAAGCACGGCATCGACTTCGACAAGGGACTGAGCGCCGAGCAGCGCGGCCTCGCCTGGGCCGTCGAAAAGATGCTGGAAGATCATCTCTATTGGCAGATCGTCCAGGAGCGCTGGGCCAATTCAGCCAATTTCGACCGCGGGCCGCGCCATTTCTTCAACGCCGTGCCCGCGCCCTTGCGACCGCTTGTGATCGCCATGGTCAAGCGCGAAGTGCGCCGCAACCTGCACGGCCACGGCATCGGCCGGCACAGCGACGAAGAACGGCTGATCCTGGCGCGGCAGGCGCTGGATTCGTTGTCCGGGCTGCTAGGCAGCAAGCCCTACCTGACCGGTCCGGACCCGTGCGGCGGCGACGCGACGTTCGGCGCCTTCATGATCTCGGGGCTGTGCGAGACCTTCGACTCACCGCTGCGAGGCGCGCTCGCCGAGCACGCCAACCTCGTCGCCTATGCGGGCCGGATGCGGGATCGCTACTTCAAGGGCGACGCGGAGGCTGCGCCGGTCTGACGCCAGATGGCCTCAAGGCCGCTGCAGCTTGCAGCGGTCGATGAAGTCATAGCCCTTGGCGCGGGCGGAATCGTTGAAATAACCGGTCTCTCGGAAAGCCTGGAGCTCATCCTTGGTCATCGCGTTGACCGTGCCCTTGGCGTAGCAGCTACAGGGCGAATGCACCGCCTCGCGGGTGGTGTTCATCAGGCGCGACTGGGTGACCAGGCAGGCGTCGAAGGCGCGCAGCTGGATCATGTAGGGCGTTAGGTTCTTGGCGGTCGGGTCCGGCGGCGGCAAGGCGCTGGTGCCGGCGGCGGCAAGCGCCCCCTGCGAAACCAGCATGGACAAACCCACGGCCCAGAAGGCCGCACCAACCCGCCGCGTGATCATTGTCGATACCGTTCCGTCTTCGCGGCGCAGCCCGAGCGAAACCCCGAATCCGCTCTCTAATGACCCGCCTGCGAGCGGAGGATGGTCCACAGCACCGGTGAAAAATCAATGACCCAAAGGTCACACCTTGCGAATCCAGACCCTGTTGTCGTGGAAGGCCGCGCCGCCGAAAGGCGCGATCGAGTCCGCCCCGGTCAGGGTGTTGATGCCGCGACCGCCGCGATGGGCTCCGTTCGGCCAGATCGACTCGGCGATAACGACGCCGCGCACCAGCCCGTCGAACAGCACCGCGTCGAGATGCACCTCGCCGCGACGGTTGCCGACCACGATCGCGTCGCCCTGGGCGATTCCCAGCTTCGCCGCATCGTCGGGATGCAGCATCAGCGTCGGCCCGCCCTCCTTCTTGCGCGCCGTCGGCGTCTCGGTGAAGGACGAGTTCAGGAAGTTCCGGGCCGGGCTGGTGGCAAGCCGGAACGGGTGCTCGGCATCGGCCGTCTCAATGACGTTCCAATGGGCGGGCATGGCCGGGATCGCGGCATGCGGGCCGGTGAGGCCGGCATTGCTGTTGGGGACCTTGCTCCAGTCCGGCTTGAAGCGGAAGCGGCCGCCCGGCCAGCCGAAACCCTTGAGATAATGCGCCGTCTCAAAATCCGGCTGGATGTCGTGGAATTCGCTGGCGATCAGTTCCTCGAGCGTGCCGCGTCCGGTCTGCTGCAAGGTCCAGTCGACGATCTCGCGCGGGTTCATCGAGAAGCCGCGATGCTCGGCGCCGAGGCGCTGGGCCAAAGCGCAGATCACCTCATGGTTCGAGCGGCACTCGCCCGGCGGATCGATCAGCTTGCCGCCCCACATGATGTGCTGGTGCCCGCCGCCCTGATAGAGGTCGTCATGCTCCATGAACTGCGTCGCAGGCAGGACGATGTCCGCCATGGCGGCGGTCTCGGTCATGAACTGCTCGTGCACGACGGTGAAGAGGTCGTCGCGGGAAAAGCCGCGCTTGACCAGTTCCTGCTCTGGCGCGACCGAGACCGGATTGGTGTTCTGGATGAACAGCGCCCTCACCGGCCCGCCCTGCCGCAATGCCTCGGCATCACCCGTCAGGATGCGGCCGATCTGCGACTGGTCGAGCTGACGAACCTTCGGGTCGGCCTTGTCGAGCCCCTCGATCAGGCCCTTGCGCCATTTGTAGACGCCGCTGTTCGAATGGAAGGCGCCGCCGCCCTCATGCTGCCAGGCGCCGGTGACGGTCGGCACGCAGAGCGCCGCATGCATGTTGACCGCGCCGTTGCGCTGACGCGCCAAGCCGTAGCCGAGCCGGAAATAGCTGCGCTTGCGGGTGCCGACGAGCTCGGCGAAGGCCTCGATCTCTTCGACCGAAAGGCCGGTGATCGCCGCGGCCCATTCGGGCGTGCGCGTCGCCAGATGCGCTTCCAGCTCCTCGGTTCCGTCGGCGAAGCGAGCGAGGTAGTCGCGGTCCGCGAGGCCGTCGCGGAAGAGCACATGCATCACGGCGCAGGCGAGCGCGCCGTCGGTCCCCGGCCGCAGGACGAGGCCGAGATCGGCCTGGTCGATCGTGGCGTTGCGATAGATGTCGATCGCCACGATCTTGGCACCGCGCTCCTTACGGGCCTTGACCGCATGGTGCATGACGTTGACCTGGGTGTGCACCGGGTTGGTGCCCCAGATCACGACGCAGTCGGACTTCGCCATCTCGCGCGGATCCGCCCCGGCGAGCCGTCCGGTGCCGGCGATGTAACCGGTCCAGGCGGACGTCGTGCAGATCGTCGAGAACTGGCCGGAATAGCGCTTGGCATTGCGCAGGCGGTTGATGCCGTCGCGCATCACCAGCCCCATCGTGCCCGCATAGTAATAGGGCCAGATCGTCTCGGCGCCGAACTGCTCCTCCAGCGCGAGGAAGCGCTCGGCGATCTCGTCCAGCGCCTCGTCCCAGGAGATACGCTCGAAGGCGCCGGAGCCCTTCGGGCCGACGCGGCGCAATGGATACAGCAGCCGATCGGGATGATGGATTCGCTCGGCGTAGCGCGCGACTTTGGCGCAGATCACGCCGTCGGTGTAGGTCTGTCGCTTGCTGCCGCGGACCCGCCCGATGCTGCGGCCGTCGATGACCTCGACCTCCAGCGAACAGGCCGATGGGCAATCATGCGGACAGACGGAAGGCAGGCGCTGGACGCGAGGAAGTTCTGTCATGCATCCTTCCTAGAACAGGTCCAGGCTCTCCGGAAGTCGTTCCCGCCAAGACCGGCGGCGAGACGGGCATGGTTCCGATTCGTACCGAATCGGCCTCTTCTGGTAGGCAGCAGCTTTCCGCCCGCCCCGACGCGGCGCATCAACCTCGGGTTAAGACTAATGAATCACATTGTCGCCGTTGGTCTGGTCTGGGGCGCCTCGGCGCCGGAGTTGTGATGATGCGTTGCGTTGCGTTCCTTGCGGGTCTTGTCGGCCTGGCTTCCGTGCTTGCGGCTCCTGCAAAGGCACAATCTCCGGAATACACCCAGTACACCTCGCCTGAATCGGTCCAAAACTGGCACCTGACGCTGGGTGCAGGCCTGCGCTACCAGCCCGATTATGTCGGCTCCAACGACTACATCTTCCGGCCGCGCGGCATCATCTCGCTCGGACGCGGCACGAGGAGCACATGGTGGTCGGCCGAGGACGACGCGATCAGCATCGGCTTCTTCTCCGGCAAGGCCTGGCGCGTCGGCTTCTCCGGCAACCTGCTCTGGGAGCGCAAGGCCAGCACCAACGCGGCGCTGCGCATCACCGGCGTGCCGGACACCAAGTTCGGCGGCGAGGCCGGCATGTTCGCCGAGTTCTACCCGACGTCCTGGCTGCGCGGCCGCGTCGACCTGCGCCGTGGCATCGTCGCGCATGACGGCGTCGTCGCCGAGTTCAAGGTCGAGGCTTTCCAGCGCATCGGCGCCTGGTCGATCGGCGCCGGGCCGCGCATGACCGTCGCGAGCGCCGACTATGTGCGCACCTATTTCGGCGGCGGCTGGGCCGGCAATGGCGGCCTGCTGCAGCGCTTCAACACCGGCGTGCACTCGGTCGGCGCGATCGCCCAGGCGACCTATGCCTGGAGCGACAAGCTCCAGACCACGGCCTATGTCGAGTACAAGCACCTGATGGGCGACGCCGCCAAGGCGCCGATCGTCAAGACCTATGGGGCGCGCGATTCGATCACGGTCGGCGTCTCCGCGACCTACGCCTTCGATCTCGGCTTCAAGTAGCAGGTTCGCCAGATACTCCACCGCCTCGTCCGGGGCGGTGGCCGAAAGAGAAAGGG
>JAEXUU010000016.1 GCA_023452965.1 Pseudomonadota bacterium
GCACCGGGTCGAGGTGCACTGCGCCAATTGCGGCGGCCATCTCGGCCATGTCTTCCCCGACGGCCCCCCGCCCACCGGCCTGCGTTACTGCATCAACGGTGTCGCGATGAATTTCGCGCCTGAAGTGGGTTGAACGAACGTCTCCCTCGGGAATGAAGCGCGGGAACCCCTCTCCTGGAAGGAGAGGGGTAGGGGTGAGGTGTTCGGACTGAAAACACTGGCCTGAACCTGACCGCGCGGTGAGCGCTCGCGGAACTAGTCAAACCTCGTACACCTCACCCTGCCCTCTCCTTACAGGAGAGGGTTCCCCGCGCTGTCCGAGCCTCAAATCTCGGGCACCGCCCTTCGCGCCAGGGCCGCGGCATCCACGCCATGCGGCAGATCGCCGAAATGGCCGGACCAGCGCCCGGCGAGCCGCGTCGCGACGAAGGCATCCGCGATCGCATGCGGCGCGTGGCGGATCAGCAGCGCGCCCTGCAGCATCAGCGCCAAGCGCTCGGTCAGCCGTCTCGCCTGACCCTCATGGCGGATAAGCTCGGGCAGATCGCCCTCCAGCGCCTGCAGTGCCGCGTCATAGCGCCGGTCCTGGCCCGAAACCGCGTGCAATTCCTTGAGCAGCGCCTGCAGCGAGCCCGGCTCGCGCTCGAGCGAGCGCAGCACGTCGAGGCAGATGACATTGCCCGAGCCTTCCCAGACCGAGTTGAGCGGCGCCTCGCGATAGTGCCGCGCCATCGGGCTCTCTTCGATGAAGCCGTTGCCGCCATGGCATTCCAGCGCCTCGACGATCACCGCCGGCGTGCGTTTCGCCACCCAGTACTTCGCCAGCGGCGCGCCGATCCGCGCCAGCAGCTTTTCACTCTCGGACTGCTCCTGCCGGTCGACCGCGGCGAACAGCCTAAACGCGAGCCAGGCCGCGGCCTCCGCCTCGATGGCGAGATCAGCGATCACGTTCTGCATGATCGGCTGGTCGATCAAGAGGCGTTGGAAGGCGGTGCGGTGCTGGGCGTGATGGCCGGCGAGCATCACCGCCTGCCGCATCAGCCCGGCCGAGGCCGCGGCAATGTCGAGCCTTGTATTGTGGTTCATCGACAGCCCGGTCCGCAGGCCGCGGCCGGGATCGCCGAGCATATGGCCGATGGCACCGCGGAACTCGACCTCGGAGGAGGCATTCGAGCGGTTGCCGCATTTGTCCTTCAGGCGCTGGATCGCGATGCCGTTGCGCGCCCCGTCGGGTAGCCAGCCCGGCACCACGAAACAGGAAATCCCCTCATCCGTCCTGGCCAGCGTCAGGAAGACGTCCGAATGCGGCACCGAGAAGAACCATTTGCTCCCGTGCAGCGACCAGGTGCCGTCGCGATTATCATAGGCGATGGTCTGGGTCTGGCGGAGATCCGAGCCACCCTGCGTCTCGGTCATCGCCATGCCGACCGTGGCGCCGGTCTTGCCGGCTGCCGGCCCCTGGCGCTTGTCATAGGCCGAGGACGAGATCAGCGCGCCCCATTGCGCCCAGCGCGCCCGGTCCTGCTTCAACACCGGGATCGCCGAATAGGTCATCGAGATCGGGCAGCAGATCCCGCTCTCGCAACCATACCAGAGATATTGCAGGGCGGCCCGCGCCACCTGCGCCCCCGGGCCGGGCCTGTTCCAGGCCAGCGCATGCGTCTCCTGGCCGATCGCCCGGCTCATCAGCGCGTGCCAGGCGGGGTGAAACTCGATCTGGTCGATCCGGTTGCCGAAGCGGTCATGGCTGCGCGGCTCCGGTCCGTGCCGGTTGGCAAGCCGCGCCATCTCGATCGTCTCGGCGGCGCCGACCGTCCGCCCGGCATCGTGCAGCCGCTCATCGGCCCAGCCGGCATCGAAGGCCCTGACGGCCGCCTTCAGCACGGGATCGGCGGCGTAGGCATCGTAATCGGCCAGCGGCGGCACCTGATTGGTGACCTGATGGGCGTGCGACGCCTGGGCCATGAGCTTCCCTTCCGATCCGCGGACCGCCCCGTGATTAACCACCAGACTATGCCGGCGTCCCGGAATTGCGAACCTGCCCGATTGCCGCCCGAGTTCACCCGGTACTTCGCCGCGCGCGCCATGACCGGCGCGGGCCTATGAGTGAGCCTTCACGTGCTGCGAAGCGTCCTGAGTACCCTGGTCATCCCCCTTGTCGCCGGCTTCGGCCTCGCCGCCATGCCGGCAAACGCCCAGTCCCAATCGGCCGTGAAGACACAAGCCGGCGAAGGCCGTCCCTATGAGGTCGCCGGCAGCGAGGCCTGGGACGTGCCTGAACCGGTCTCCGGCCGTGGCTATCAGGTCTTCGTCGCCCTGCCGCCTTCCTATGCCAGGGAGCCGCAGCGGACATATCCGGTGCTCTATGTCACCGATGCCGATTACGCCTTCCCGATCATCCGCCAGATCAGCCGCCGCCTGAACCTCGACGGCCCCAAGCTCGAAGAGTTCATCCTGGTCGGCCTGTCCTATGCCAAGGGTGAGGATGGCGCGATCAGCCGCCGGCGCGACTACACGCCGACACCGAACGGGCCGAGCAGTGCGCCGGCCGGCACAGTTCATGGCCAGGGACGAGCCTACCAGACCTATCTGCGCGATCAGGTAAAGCCGTTCATCGCCGCCCGCTATCGCGCCGATCCGTCCCGGGCGCTCTTCCTCGGCCACTCCTACGGCTCCCTGCTGGGTGCGCAGATCCTCTTCACCGAGCCCGCCCTGTTCAGCGGCTACATCCTCGGCAGCCCGTCGCTCTGGTATGACAAGCGCCACGCTCTGGGCCTCGAGGCGAGCTATGCCGCCCAGAACCGCGACCTGCCGGCCAAGGTCTTCCTCTATGTCGGCGAGTACGAGGCGCTGCGCAAAGGCGACCGGCGCTACAGCCAGAGCGTCGACATGGTCGCCGACAACCGGACACTGGAGACGGCGTTGCGCGGCCGGAAGTACCCCAATCTGAGCCTGAAATCAGTGGTCCTGAACGACGAGGACCACCTCTCCGTTGCGCCGCGCGGCTTCACGCAAGGGCTGAGATACCTGCTGCCAGCGCGGTGAGCGGGCGGGTTTAGAGTGCCCCGGACGCCGTCGCGGAAAACCGTCCGCGGCGGCGAGCAATCCAGACCGCCTGCCCCTATATTGACCGTGAACGAATCACGATCACGCAGCGAACCCAAGCCAGCCCCTTGTCAGACCAGTACACCTCCGCCCCCCTGCCCCGCCCCGGCGGCCTCGCCGCGCGCGCCGCCGCGCAGCCTGCGGCCGGCTATCTGCAAGGGCTTAACCCGGAGCAGCGCCAGGCGGTCGAGGCGACCGACGGGCCCGTGCTGGTGCTCGCCGGCGCCGGCACCGGCAAGACCCGCGTGCTCACCACCCGCATCGCCCATCTGATCTCGACGGGTCGCGCCTATCCCTCGCAGATCCTCGCCGTGACCTTCACCAACAAGGCGGCGCGCGAGATGAAGGAGCGCGGCGCAAACCTCGTCGGGCCGGTCGCCGAGGGCATGCCCTGGCTCGGCACCTTCCACTCGATCTCGGCCAAGCTCTTGCGCCGCCATGCCGAGC
>JAEXUU010000017.1 GCA_023452965.1 Pseudomonadota bacterium
GGCCCAGGCCGAGCATGGCGAGGTGCTGGTCGGCGTCGTCGAGACCCATGGACGGCGCGAGACCGAAGCGCTGCTCGACGGGCTCGAGGTGATGGCCCGTCGGCCGATCGCGCATCGCGGCCGCATCCTGATGGAGTTCGATCTCGACGCCGCGCTCGCCTGCAAGCCGCGGCTGCTGCTCGTCGACGAATCCGCCCATTCCAACGCGCCCGGCAGCCGCCATCCCAAGCGCTGGCAGGATGTCGAGGAGCTGCTCCAGGCCGGCATCGACGTCTGGACGACGCTCAATGTCCAGCATCTCGAAAGCCTGGTCGAAGTCATCTGGAAGATCACCGGCGTGCGCCAGCGCGAGACGGTGCCCGACAGCGCGCTCAGCCGCGCCGACGAGATCGAGCTGATCGACATCACGCCGACCGAGCTGCGCCAGCGCATGGACGAGGGCAAGGTCTACCTGCCGGAGACCGCGCGGCTCGCCGCCAGCAACTTCTTCAAGCCCGAGAACCTGACTGCCCTGCGCGAGCTCGCCTTGCGCCGGGCGGCGCAGACCGTCGACGACCAACTCAGCCAGGCGATGAAACGTGCCGGCGTCGAGGGGCCCTGGGCGGCAGGCGAGCGCATCCTCGTCCTGATCGGCCCAGACGCCATGGCGGGACCGCTGGTCCGCGCCGGAAGGCGGCTCTCCGACATGATGATGGACGCGCCCTGGACGGTCGCGCATGTCGAACGGCCGAACCGTGCCGACGGCGATCCCGGCCGCAGCGCCCCGCTCGTCGAAGCCCTGAAGCTCGCCGAGCAGCTTGGCGGGGCGACCGTCGTCCTCAATGGCGACGACCTCGTCGGCGCCGTCCTCGACTATGCCCGGCGCAACAACGTCACCCAGATCGTCGTCGGCAAGTCGCATCGGCGCGGCTGGCGGGCCTGGTTGCGCCGCTCGCTCGCCCCGGAACTGCTGAAGGCGCAGAACGGCGCCGCGCTCCACATCATCACCGAGACGGTTGCAACCCCAGCCACGGCCCCGGCCTTCGCGGGCCCGAAGCCGAGTTTCCAGTGGCGTGGCCATGTCGGCGCCGTCGCCATGGTCGGCGCCGCGATCGGCCTCGCCGAGCTGCTCGACCAGCACGTCGAGAACGCCAACCTCGCCATGCTGTTCATGGTCAGCGCCCTCGGCTCCGGCCTTGCCTTCGGCCTGTGGCCGGCGGTCACGGCCGCCGCCCTCGCCGCCTTCGCCTATAACTTCTTCTTCCTGCGGCCGCGCCTGACCGTCTGGATCGGCCATCCGGCCGATCTCCTGACCTTCCTCGTCTTCTTCGCCGTCGCCATGACGACGGGCAGCCTGACCGGACGCGTCCGCGACCAGGCAACCGCGACGGCAAGGCGTGCCTCGGCCATCACCGCCTTGCTCGCCGCCAGCCGCCGCCTCTCGGGCGCCGCCCGCAAGGAGGACGCCGCGGCGATCCTCGCCGAGCAGGTCTCGGCCGCGACCTCCGGCAAGGTCGTCGTGCTGCTGCCGGCCGAAGGCGGCGAGATCGCCGCTATCGCCGGGGCCCCGGAGCTGGAACCGCTCTCGACCGCCGACATGACGGCTGCGCGCTGGACCTGGAACCGTGGCGAGCCCGCCGGCGCCGGTACCGGGACCTTGCCCAATGCCGGCTGGACCTTCCGCGCGCTGCAGGGTGTGCGCCTGCGCTCGGGCGTCGTCGGCTTCGAGCCGAGTGCACTCGCGACTGCGGAGAACGAGCGCTTCGCTCTGGCCCTGCTCGACCAGGGCGCGATCGCGATCGAGCGCGCCGAACTCGCTGCCGCTGCGGTCGATGCCGAGGCCCTGCGTCGCAGCGACCGCTTGCGGGCCGCGCTGCTCAACTCGGTCAGTCATGACCTGCGCACGCCGCTGGCGACCGTGCTCGGCTCGGCGACCACGCTGATCGACTATGGCGAGGGCATGAAGCCGGTCGTCCGCGACGATCTCCTGCTCTCGATCCGCGAGGAGGCAGAGCGGCTCAACCGCTATGTCGGCGATCTCCTCGACATGACCAAGCTGGAAGGTGGCGCCCTGCTGGCGCGGCGCGACTGGATCGATGTCCGCGACGTCATTGCGGCGGCGCTGGCGCGCGTCTCGCGCCGGCTCGGCCAGCGCCGGGCGCTACGCGATTTCCCGGCCGAGCTCTCGATGGTCCGGGCCGACCCCGTCCTGCTCGAACAGGTGCTGGTCAACATCCTCGAAAACGCCATCGCCTACAGCGAGGACGGTGCGCTGATCGAAACGGCGGCCTATGAAGATCGCGGCAATGTCGTGATTTCGATCGAAGACGAAGGCCGCGGCATTCCGACCGCCGAATTGGAGCGCGTTTTCGAGAAGTTCCGCCGGCTCGAGGAAGCGATCGATCGCGGCGGCGAGCGCGGCAAGGGCGCCGGCCTCGGTCTTGCCATCGCCAAGGGCTTCGTCGAGGCCATGGGCGGACGCATCGCCGCGGCCAGCCCGATCCGCGAGCGGCCCGACGGCTCGAAGGGCGGCACCCGCATCCTGATCAGCCTGCGCAAGGACATCGCGGGCGGAGAACCCAACGCATGACCGCCTTTCGCCCCCGCATCCTCGTCATCGACGCCGAACCGCAGATCCACCGCTTCCTCGGCCCTGCCCTCGACGCCGCCGGCTACGAGCCGATCCGCGCCGACGATGCGACCGCCGGCCTGCGCGAAATCGCCCGCAAGCCGCCCGACGCCGTCGTGCTCGATCTCGGCCTGCCCGACATGGACGGCAAGGAGGCGCTCGCCAAGGCACGCGCCTTCTATGACGGCCCGGTGATCATCCTTTCCGCCCGCGACCGCGAGACCGAGAAGATCGACGCGCTCGACGCCGGCGCCGACGACTATGTCGAGAAGCCCTTCGGCGTCGGCGAATTGCTGGCGCGCCTGCGCGTCGCGCTCCGCCACCGTATCGAGCGGCAGGGCGCTGCGCCGGTGCTGGTCGCCGGGACGGTCGAGATCGACCTGGTCAACCGCCGCGTCAGTCGCGACGGCGCCGCGGTCAAGCTCTCGCCCAAGGAATACGACCTGTTGGCGAGCCTCGCCGGTGGCCACGGCCGGGTCCTCACGCACAAGCAGATCCTGACCGCCGTCTGGGGCCCCGCCCATGAGCACGACGTGCAGTATCTGCGGGTCTTCGTCGGTCAGTTGCGCCAGAAGCTCGAGGATGATCCATCGGCACCGAGGCTGATAGAGACTGAACCTGGCGTCGGCTATCGGCTCGGCGGCCTCGCCTGAAGAAAAATCGGTCTACCCGGTTGCTGAGCGATCAGTCCCCGAAAGACGAATTTCCCACATTGGAACGGAAATAAGAAAAATCACACTATCCAACGTGAATTGATGGAGGCCGTTCGCCAGTTTATTTTCAGCGTTCGTAATAGCGAACGTAGCGAGCGCCAGTGCCCCGTCAAAATCCGATCGATCGTGTGCGCTTCGCACCCCGCCAGAGCAGCAGGAGCGCGTGATGGCGGCCGTAGCGAAGCGCCCCGCCCTGCCCGCGATCCTGCTCGCCAACGACCTGCTCGACGGCGATGTCGTCTTCGCCTCCGCCGCAGGCGGAGCGCTGGCCTGGACGCGCGACCCGGGGCTGGCGCTTGTCGCCAGCGATGATCTCGGTGCCGAGCGCCTGGAAGCCTTTGCCGTGGCCGAGTTCGGGGCACAGCGCGTCGTCGACGCCTATCTCGTCGATGTCGAGACGGACACCGGCCGCCCGGCGCCGCGCCATTACCGCGAGCGGATGAAGACGCTCGGACCGAGCAATCGCCGGGATCTCGGCAAGCAGGCCGGCGAAGGCATTGTGCCTTCCGGCCGGGGAATTTGACGCATGTACCGCTATGACGAATTCGACGAGCGTTTCGTGCGCGAGCGGGTGGCGCAGTTCAGCGATCAGGTCGCACGCCGCCTCGACGGCTCGCTGACCGAGGACGAGTTCAAGCCGCTGCGGCTGAAGAACGGCGTCTCCCTCCAGCTCCATGCCTACATGCTGCGGATCGCGATCCCCTACGGCACGCTGTCCTCGCGCCAGCTCCGTCAGCTCGCGCTGATCGGAGAACGCTTCGACCGTGGCTACGGCCATTTCACCACGCGCACCAACCTGCAGTTCAACTGGCCGAAGCTGCGCGACGTGCCCGAGATCCTCGGCCTGCTCGCCGATGTCGAGATGCACTGCATCCAGACCTCAGGCAACTGCATCCGAAACGTCACGGCCGACCATTTCGCCGGCATTGCACGGGACGAGATCGAGGATCCGCGTCCGACCGCCGAGCTGATCCGGCAATGGTCGTCGCAGCATCCCGAGTTCAGCTACTTGCCGCGCAAGTTCAAGATCGCGGTGACCGGCGCCGAGCAGGACCGGGCGGTGATCAAGGCTCACGATATCGGCCTGCGCATCCGCCGCCATCCCGACACGCATGAGACCTGCTACGAGGTCAGCGTCGGCGGCGGCCTCGGGCGTACGCCGATGATCGGCAAGGTGGTGCGCGACTACCTGCCCAAGGCCGATCTGCTCGCCTATCTCGAGGCGATCATGCGGGTCTACAATCTCGAGGGCCGGCGCGACAACAAGTACAAGGCCAGGGTCAAGATCCTCGTCCACGAGACCGGCCTTGCGGAGTTCACCCGCCGCGTCGAGGCGGAGTTCGCCGAGCTCGACGGTCCCTCGATCAATGCCGATCCCGAAGAGGTCGCGCGCATCGCCGCCTATTTTGCGCCGCCCGCCTATCGGGCGCTGCCGGAAAGGAGCACGGCGCTGGAGACCGCCCGGGCCGGCAATCCCGATTTCGACCGCTGGGTCGAGATCAACACCACCGCGCACAAGCAGCCGGGCTACACTGCCGTGACGGTCTCTCTGAAGAGCGTCGGCGAGGCGCCGGGAGACGCGACCAGCGAACAGATGCGGCTGGTCGCCGATCTCGCCGACGATTTCTCCCTCTCGGAGATCCGCGTCACCCACGCGCAGAACCTCGTTCTGCCGCATGTGAAGCTGTCGGATCTGTTTTCGATCTGGCGGCGCCTCGGTGAAGCCGGGCTCGCGAGCGCCAATATCGGCCTGATCACCGATATCATCGCCTGCCCCGGCCTCGACTATTGCGCGCTCGCGACGGCGCGCTCGATCCCGATCGCCCAGGCGATCGCCCGCCGCTTCGCCGAGGATGCAAAGCAGAAGGAGATCGGCGAGCTCAACATCAAGATCTCCGGCTGCATCAACGCCTGCGGCCACCACCATGTCGGCCATATCGGCATTCTCGGCCTCGAGAAGCGCGGCATCGAATCCTACCAGATCACGCTCGGCGGCGACGCCACCCAGGACGCGGCGATCGGCGAGATTCTCGGCCCCGGTCTTGCTGCCGAGGAGGTGCCGGATGCGATCGAACGGATCGTCGAGGTTTATCTGGAGCATCGCCGGGCCGGCGAGAGCTTCATCGAGAATGTGCGGCGCCTCGGCCTCGCGCCCTTCAAGGCGGCTTTCCTGGAGCTCGACCGTGCTGCTTGATCGCAACGGACCCGCATCCGACCCCTGGACGCACAGCGATGGCGCTGCCATCGGCAATATCCCGCTCGCCATCGTGCCTTGGGAGGCGTTGCCGGAAGCGTTCGCCAACAGGGCGCCCGGCCAGCAGATCGGCGTCGTCGTTCCCGGCAGTCTCGCCATCGCCGAGATCGAGGCGTTTCTGCCGGAGCTTGCGCTGATCGCTATCGGCTTCCCGGCCTATTCCGACGGGCGCGGCTTCAGCCTTGCGAGGCGGCTGCGGCGCGCCGGTTTCACCGGCAGGCTGCGCGCCAGCGGCCCGCTGATCGTCGACCAGTTCGCCTATGCTCTGTTCTGCGGCTTCGACGAAATCGCGCTGCCGGCTTCCAGCGCCGGGCGCCAGCCGGTCGAGCAATGGCAGCGGGCGCTCAGCCATGTCGGCGCGCGCTATCAGCGCGGCTATGGCGACGGCGGCAACATCCTCGACCAGCGCCGGGCGAAGCGCCTGGCGCAGGCGGCGGGCTGAAAGCCATGAGCAGCGCGGCGCAGCGACGCGAACTGCGGCCGGCGGATCGGCATAGCGACGATCATTGGGAGGAAGCCATGCTGACGAGCGCTCTCGACCAGGCCAAACCCGGTCCCCGCGAACGCTGGTTCGATCTTTGCTTCCGCCTTATCATCCTTGCGCTCGCCGGGCTTTGGTTGTTCATGCCGCCGAACAGCGAGACGCAGAGGCCGCCGGACGTGAAAGCAGCAGTGACGCCAAAATGACCGACAGAGCCCCGCGCCCAACCGCCCCGCGCCGCATCGAGCGGCTCGCGACCCTGCCGCTGTTCCACAAGCTGGATGGGCGCAAGGTCGTGCTGGCCGGTGCGAGCGAGGGCGCGCTCTGGAAGGCTGAGCTGCTGGCCTCCACCGGCTGCGATCTGATCATCCTCGCCGGCGACTCGGCCGCGCTCTTCGCCGCGCTCGCGGCGGATCCGCCGGCTGGCAAGGTCGAGGTCCTCTCACGCAACTGGCAGGCGGCCGATCTCGACGGCGCGGCGCTCGCCATCGCCGATATCGAGCAGGCCGACGAGGCAAGGGCCTTCGCCGCGGCGGCGCGCCAGCTCGGCGTTCCCGTCAATCTCGTCGACAAGCCGGAGTTCTGCGATTTCGCCTTCGGCTCGCTGGTCAATCGCTCGCCGCTGGTCGTGGCGATCTCGACCGATGGTGCGGCACCCGTCTTCGGCCAGGCGATACGCGCCAAGATCGAAGCCTTGCTGCCGGCCGGGCTGAAGCACTGGGCCCAGGCCGCGAAGGACTGGCGCCCGGCCGTGCAGGCGCGCGAACTGGCCTTTCCCGCGCGTCGCTCCTTCTGGGAGAGCTTCACCAGCCTTGCCTTCGGTGAGCCGCAGCGCCGGCCGGATGCTGGCGATCATGCGAATCTACGCAGCACGCTCGACCAGATCGAGGCCTCGGGCTCGGGCGGCGGCCGCGTCACCCTGGTCGGAGCCGGTCCCGGCGATCCGGAACTACTGACGCTGAAGGCGATCCGCGCGCTGCAGAGCGCCGACATCATTCTCTACGACGACCTCGTTTCCGCCGATGTGCTGGAGCTCGCCCGGCGCGAGGCCAAGCGGCTGCTGGTCGGCAAGCAGGGCTATGGCCCCTCGGTCAAGCAGGACGACATCAACGCCATGCTGGTGGCCCTTGCCGGCCAGGGCAAGCATGTCGTCCGGCTGAAGGGGGGCGATCCCGGCATCTTCGGCCGCGCCGGCGAGGAGATCGAAGCCTGCGCGCAGGCCGGCATCCCCGTCGCGATCGTGCCCGGAATCTCGGCGGGGCAGGGCGC
>JAEXUU010000094.1 GCA_023452965.1 Pseudomonadota bacterium
CGCTCGCGCGCACCACGATTCAGAGCGCGGGCGCCTCGCTCGCAGTGCTCGGCATCGTGCATCCCGAAGCCGTCGAGCGGATTCTGGGCATCACTGCCGCTACGCAGGTCTTGGCCGGCGCCGCCGCCAACTTCGCCACGACGGTCTATAGCGTCTGGATCCGTCGCGAGGCCGGGCTCGTCGCCACCGCCGCGGCGGTGCCGGAGATCGCGAGGATCGTCACCACGCCGGACATTGCCGCGAAGGTTTCCGACCTCGCCGTCACCTCGCGCGGCTGACGGGCGCACGATGATGCCCCATCGCGACAAGCCCCTCCCGGTCCGGCTGCATCTGTGCATCCACGATCACTTCCCGGCCAGGCGCTCCGAATGGGTGCTGGCCGGGATCATGGTCGCATGGGGGTGGGTACTGCTGGCGCTCGGCCAAGCCTTCGCGGCCATCCGGCATGGTCGCAGATGGCGGCCATGATGAGCGAGAACGCGTGGGGCTGGCTCGCCATCGCGATCGTCGCGGTGCTGAAGTACCTGTAGGAGCGCAAGGCGCCTACGGCTCCGAGCGGCAACCGCATTGTGCCTGGCGTCACCGTCGCCGACATGCAGCCGATCCGCGAGTTTGCCGCCGAGCAGGAGCGCACGACTGCGGCTAACGTCCGTATCGCCGAAGCTCTCGAAGGTCTGCTCGCGCTGACGCGTGAGCGCGCCGCAGACGATGAAATCATGCGCCGGGCGGAAATCATCGCGCAGCAGATGCTGAAGCAGTTGCAACCTCCGCACCGCGGTGGGTGCTCATAGATCGCACCCGCTATGGACTAGCCGGGCTAACCGGCTACGGATCGCTCTTAAGCCCTTCTGTTTGATGTCTCCCTGTTGAACTGGCCCTGCTGGCTCGCGCTGGCGGTGCCTTTTCGTTCAGCGGGTCAGTTGTATCTTCCTTGTTCCGACGGCCTGCGCCGCAAACAAAGCGGCTTCGTCGCCCGCGGTGATCTCGCCAATCACCATCGCCCATCTCGATCCCTTTCTCAGGGAGGCCGCCGTGCCCCGCTTAAAAGCATGGCTTGAGATAGTGCTGATGGTGATCCACGTCGCGGAAACTCTGCTCGGTCTGTTCAAGCTATAATGTGGCCCGGTCTCGCTTACGCGGGGTCGGGCCTTTTTTGTCCTGATCTGACCGCAGCAAGCGCCTGTTGAGCTAGCCTAGCGGGGCAGCACTGCTCTCCGGTTCGGGAGTCGATGATGTCGACATGCTCATAAACTGGCATGATCAAACGGGCGTATTGGATCGCTCGATCCTTGTCGTGGATACGCTCGATAAGGTCCCCCCAGCCGCCTTTGATCTGGTGGCCGTTGTAGGCGAAGATCAAGTAGCGCCCCAGCTCGGGCGCCTCATCATTCTTTGCAACACCAGACCGGGCTACGGCGGCGCCAACTAGTGCGGTCGTGTGACCGTCTAGCTCAGGTGATCTGCTCGCGCCGTCGGCGCTGAATGCTTTGTCGCCTATCTTGTTCAACATCGCCATTCACCCCGCTTGGATGGATGTTGCTAAATTTCTAGCGTTTGTCGAGATATCTCTTGGCAATTTAAAATAAATCTAATCCAGATTGCTTGCAGGCCGCCGTTCTTTCGGGAGTGGCGGCCCTTTTTCGTTGCGCCTTCAGGCTACGCGGCGCGGGGCCGGGTCTTTTTCGTGTTCGTTACGGCTTTGGTTTTTTTGGCGCGGTAACGGGCTTGGTCGGACTTAAGGGTATGCCAGGTTGGGTGTGTACACGAGGGTCCCTATTCTGTGCCTTGTCCCTCGTACTGTTGTTCGGCACGCCAACGCGCCGAACATCGACTGTGCCGCTGGGCCCCGGCGCGTTAGGCGCGGGTCTTTGTTGAGGTGTTGCAACTGAGGGGACGAGAATGGCCAAAGCAGTCGCGGCAATCTTAAGCATGTGATCTCCCCCTGTTGATTTTTCGGCCGCTTGCGCGGCGCACAGAAGGGTGAGCGAATATTGAATGGAGAGCAAGTATTCGGCTTGTCTGAGCGCTTCGTCGACGTCTCTGCTCCTCCTCGCCCGCGAGGTCGGCGCCCTTTCAGGACCTCAGCTGCCTGAGCCACGGTCATTGATCAGGCTGTTTCAGTCTGCATCGTTGATTCGTATCAGCGATCGATGCCTAAGCCGAATAGCTAGCCACTGTCCGTCGTTCTCTCTTGGGAGAACTCGCATGGTGTTTGGTCGTGAGCATCACAGGACGACCGCGACAACCCGGCCTACAAGTCTGCGTTTGCTCGCAGCTTCCGCACTCTCGTTCGCGGTGATATTGGATGAGGTTTACGTGCAGGCGGTCTATGGGCCGAGCCCCAGCCCTCATCCATGATGTAAGCCGGCAGGCCGGCGCGCAGGGTCTTTTCGATCGATCGCGCGCGGAATTGCTTCAACTGATCTTCGTACATAGGCAACTCCACCGGCGGCGAGAGCAGGCTACGTCGTCGTTGTCGCCACTATGGCAAGTACCAGAAACCGAGCAAGAGCGAAGACTGCAAACGCAGCCTTGGCATCTTTGCATGACGGTGGGATGACCGCAGGCGCTCCGCATATGCTGTCATCGCTCGGGGCGGCCGCAGAGAACCCTGGCGGCGCAGATCTCGAGACCGCCTCCGCAGCCTGTTCAAGAAGAACTCGATGAATGCTATCTGGGCGCACACCGGCGCAAGGAGACGTTATGGAGTTTCTTCTGGTCTTCGCGTTCCTTGCGCTCTTCTGTGCCTCTGCGATGGCCGGCATTGCCCTGCGGAAACGTCTGCACGAGCGACATCTGACAGCCGAGAACCTGGACTCCATCCGGCTGGTCACCGGCCTCATGGTGACCTTCGCCGCGTTGATCCTCAGCCTGCAGCTCTCGACGGCTCGGGCACGCTTCGACGAGGCCAGCGCCCATCGTTCGACCTATGCCGCGCGCCTGACCAGCCTCGACGAGTGCCTGCGGATTTTTGGCGATGCCGCAGACCCGATCCGGCTGAAGCTCCGACAGTACACCGCGGCCGTCCTGGCAAGCACGTGGCCGCAAGAGGCGAAGATCGTGGTTGCGGGAATGCCGAACACCGAAGGGATGGCTGTTCGCGGCGAGGACAGCATCCTGTCGCAGCTCATGAGCGACATCGGCGTGGCCGTGGACGCCCTTCAACGCCCCGGGCTGGAACACTCCGCGGCCCGCTGTCGGACAGCCTATTCAGCGGCGCTATCGGCGAGATGGAGCGTCATCGAGGATTCCCACATACCGTCCGGAGCCTTCTTCATCGGCCTGTTGAGCTTCTGGCTCAGTCTGGTCTTCCTGAGCTTCGGGCTACAGATACCCCGCCGTGCCTTGAGCGCTGCGGTTCTTGCAATCGGGGTGCTTTCGATATCGAGCATCATGTTCGTGATCGTCGACCTCGGGATGCCCTACCAAGGTGTGTTCCACATCTCCAGCGTCTCCACGCGCGACGCGCTCGCCGATATGATGCGCTAGATTCGACGGCGTTTCAGTCCCGGCTTCGCGGCCGCTCATGCGAAGGCATGAACGCGGTGACATGCTAGGCCTGCTCCGCGAACAGTCGCGAGCTAGTGAAATCGGTTTCGTACGGCATGTCCGAAGTGGGATGAAGTTTGCCGCCCGCTCGCCCAGGCCATCCCGGCACCATTGTCGACGCTGTCAGCGCTCCAGAGCGGCGGTCCATGTAGCCGGAATTCGGCAGGCCTCGTCGGACACTGCTCTGCCTGCGTCACAAGATCGGGAGCAGGTTCGGTGCGACCAAAACCCGGCGGCGCGCCGCAACAGGTTGCGAACACGGCGCGCATGCGCGTTTCCGGCCATTTTCACCACTTTTGCCCCTATTCCAGCGCCAACCGTCAGAGTCTAAGCCGCCGGCCGCAGGTCAATTCTCTCGCCGATTGGCGTCGCTGAACTCGAAACCTGCCGCGGGGGAGCGCGTTGTTCCCGCACAGCCGCGATGGACATCGCCGCTGCGATGCGGGGCGACGCTCTTGTCTTTCGACGGGTGCGAGCATGCTTGAGAAGAGAGACAACGGACAGAAAAAGCCCGGCAGCTCGCCTGTGCTCCTCGTCCTGCTGGCACTCGTGATGTTGGGCTATCTGGGGTGGCGCGGACTTGGCGGTAACGTTCCCGCCGGCGGCCCTCGGGCGGGAGCGGCCGGGGCCGAGAAGGCCGCGCCGCCACGAATTCCCGTGACCTACGCGGAAGCCGCCAAGACGGACTATCCCATCTACGTCCGTGGCCTGGGATCCGTCTCGGCTTTCAGGACCGTGACGGTGAAAAGCCGCGTCGACGGCGCGATCACCAAGGTGCTGTTCAAGCAAGGCCAGATCGTCCGCCAAGGCGATCCGCTGGTCGAAATCGACAAGCGCCCCTACCAGGCCGTTCTCGATCAGGCTGTCGCCAAGAAGGCCCAGGATGAAGCCAATCTGAAGAACAACCAGCTCATTCTCGACCGCTACAAATCCCTCGCCGCGAAGGACTTCCAATCGCGCGAGAACCTCGACACGCAGCAGGCGCTGGTCGAGCAACTCCAGGCACAAATCCAGGGCGACCAGGCTGCCATAGACAGCGCCCGGGTCAATCTGGACTACGCCACCATCACCTCCCCGATCACCGGCCGGGCCGGGTTGCCGATGATCGACCCCCGCAACCTCGTGCATGCCCCCGAA
>JAEXUU010000124.1 GCA_023452965.1 Pseudomonadota bacterium
CCTTCGGCGCCGGCGCCGCCGGCCTTGTTGATCACGATCAGCGGCTGCTTCATCAGGTTGTGCTTCTGGACGACGCCCTGGATGAACCGCGCCATCTGGTCGGCGCCGCCACCGGTGCCCGCCGGGATCACCAGCGTCACGGGCTTGGTCGGCTCCCAACTTAGCGCCCAGGTCGGCCAGGCCAGGCAGGCGCTTGCCGCCAGCGCTGCCGCAATCGTCCTAGGTTTCGACACTCCCCTCCGGATCATCACGCTTCCTCCCTTTATTGGCGGCTTTGGCGCCGCGTTGGTAAAGTCATGAAGGCGAACATGTTTGTGAGAGCCGCGCCGAACGGCGTCAGGCGGTGCGGGCGACGGCTCCGCTACCCGAGAGTTTGGCGCGAAGCGCCTGCAGCGCCGGCCAGAAGGCCATCAGCAGGCCGAGCGTCATGATGCCGCCGCAGAGCCAGTTCGACCAGAACACGCTGATATTGCCCTGCGAGACCAGCATGGCCTGGCGGAAGGAGCTCTCCGCCTGGTCGCCGAGCACCAGCGCCAGCACGAGCGGCGGCAGCGGGTAGCGTAGCTTGTTGAACAGGTAGCCCAGCACGCCGAAGACCAGCATCATCCAGACGACGAACATCGCGTTGTTCACGGTGTAGGCACCGATGGCGCAGATGAAGACGATGGCCGGCGCGATGATCGAGAAAGGCACGCGCAGGATCGCGGCGAACAGCGGCACGCAGGTCAGCACCATCACGAGGCCGACGACGTTGCCGAGATACATCGAGGCGATCAGGCCCCAGACGAACTCCTTCTGCTCGACGAAGAGCAGCGGGCCGGGCTGCAGGCCCCAGATCAGCAGGCCGCCGAGCAACACCGCCGCGGTCGGCGAGCCAGGGATGCCGAGCGTGAGCATCGGCAGCAGCGCACTGGTGCCGGCGGCATGGGCCGCGGTCTCCGGCGCCACCACGCCCTCGAGCTCGCCCTTGCCGAAATTGTCGCCCCGCTTCGACAGGCGCTTGGCGATGCCGTAGCCCATGAAGGAGGCCGGCGTCGCGCCGCCCGGCGTGATGCCCATCCAGCAGCCGACGATGCAGCTGCGGAGGAAGGTCATCGTCATCTTCGGGAGCTGCTTCCAGGTACGGATCACCGCATCCATGCGCAGCTTGGCCGTGGCGCCGTTGAACTTCAGCCCATCCTCCATCGAGCAGAGGATCTCGCCGATGCCGAACAGTCCGATGACGGCGACCAGGAACTTGAAGCCGTTCAGCAGCTCGTCCTGTCCGAATGTCATCCGCAGCGTGCCGGTTACGCCGTCGAGCCCGACGGAGGCCAGCGCGAAGCCGAGGCACATCGAGGCGACGGTCTTGAACGGAGAGCCCCTGCCCATGCCGATGAAGCTGGCAAAGGTCAGGAATTGCACGGCGAAGAACTCCGCCGGGCCGAATTTCAAGGCGAATTTTGCGACCACCGGAGCAAGGAATGTGATCAGGCAGACGGCGAAGATCGCGCCGACGAAGGAGGCGGTGAAGGCGCCGACCAGCGCCTCGTCGGCCTTGCCGTTCTGCGCCATCGGGTGACCGTCGAAGGTCGTCGCCACCGACCATGGCTCGCCTGGAATGTTGAAGAGGATGGAGGTGATGGCGCCGCCGAAGAGCGCGCCCCAGTAGATGCTTGTCAGCAGAATGATCGCCGCGGTCGGCGGCATCGTGAAGGTCAATGGCAGAAGAATGGCGACACCGTTGGCCCCACCCAGCCCTGGCAGAACGCCGATGACGACACCGAGCGTGATGCCGATCACCATGAGCATGAGGTGGTAGGCGGAGAGGGCAACGGCGAATCCGCCGAACAAGGCGTTCAGTTCATCCATAGCGCTTCGTCCCCACAGATTGGCCGTGTTCTGGGACCGCGCAAATGACCAACGCAGAACCGACTGGCCTTGTTTGAGTTAGCCTAGGATGAAACTTCGTGGCATGCAATATGCCATATTTGGATGCGCTGCAGCATAATAGTTGCGGGATTTGTGCCGTTGCGCGACCATTTCTCTCATTATATGGTATGCCAGAAACCACCGCTCCGAAGTGCGCGTCCAGCGCCGACGGCGTGCGGGCAAGGCAGCACGGAAATCGACTTCGTCATGGTCAAGGCACAGCTTGAAATTCAGCCCATCGAGGAGGTGCAGAGCCTCAAGAGCCGCACCTATGATGCGCTGAAGGCCGCGATCGGCGCGATGAAGATCTATGACGCCGGCGCCGAGCTTCGGCTCGACGAGCGCGCGCTCTCGCTGCAGTTCGGTGTCAGCCGGACGCCACTGCGCGAGGCGCTCGCCCAGCTCGAGCAGGAGGGCCTGGTCAGGATCGCCCCGCGCCGCGGCATCTTCATCGTGCGCAAGACCAAGGCCGAGATCCTCGAGATGATCACGGTCTGGGCTGCGCTCGAAAGCATGGCGGCCCGGCTCGCCACCGAGGTCGCCTCCGATGAGGAGATCGCCCGGCTGCATGGCCTCGTCGACACCTTCGACAGCGACGCGATCGAAGAGCACATGGGCGAGTATTCCGACGCCAATATCCGCTTTCACGCGGCGATCATCGCGCTCTCGGGCTGCAAGCTCATCGCCGAGATCACCCACGGGCTGTTCACCCATGTGCGCGCCATCCGCCAGCGCACGATCTTTGAGAGGGACCGGGCCCGCCGCTCCATCGTCGATCACAAGGAGATCATCGAGGCGCTGGAAACGCGCAACGGGGAACGCGCCGAGCGGCTCGTCCGCGAGCACACGCTCAAGCTGAGACAGCATGTCGAGCAATTCGTCCTGCTCGACTGAGCAGGGCCGAAAAAACCACCGATAGCCAATAAAAAGCAATAGACTAGGGAGAAAGCGGGATGTCCGCAGTCGTACAAAGCATCTCTTCTGCCGCGCCCGAAGCAGAGCGCGAGCTGACCGACGGCTTCAACCTCATCATCGATGCACTGAAGCTCAACGGCCTCGACACGATCTATGGCGTGCCGGGCATCCCGATCACCGATTTCGGCCGCATGGCGCAGGCCGCTGGCATCCGCGTGCTCTCGTTCCGCCATGAGCAGAACGCCGGCTATGCCGCCTCGATCGCCGGCTTCCTGACCAAGAAGCCCGGCATCTGCCTCACCGTCTCGGCGCCCGGCTTCCTCAACGGCCTGACCGCGCTCGCGCATGCAACGACGAACTGCTTCCCGATGATCCTGATCTCCGGCTCCTCCGAGCGCGAGATCGTCGACCTGCAGCAGGGCGACTATGAGGAGATGGACCAGCTCGCCGTCGCCAAGCCGCTGTGCAAGGCCGCCTTCCGCGTCCTGCACGCGCAGGACATCGGCATCGCCCTCGCGCGGGCGATCCGCGCCGCGGTCTCAGGCCGCCCGGGCGGCGTCTATCTCGACCTGCCGGCCAAGCTGTTCGGCCAGGTCATGGACGCCGAGGAAGGCCGCAAGTCTCTGGTCAAGGTGATCGACGCCGCCCCGGCGCAGCTGCCGGCGCCGGACGCGATCCAGCGCGCGCTTGCCGTCCTGAAGGGCGCCAAGCGGCCGCTGATCATCCTCGGCAAGGGCGCGGCCTACGCCCAG
>JAEXUU010000142.1 GCA_023452965.1 Pseudomonadota bacterium
GTTGAGCACGCCCTTGGGGTCGAGCGCCGCCTTGACCGTGCGCATCAGGTCGAGCTCGACCGGGTCCTTGACGCCCGGCAGCAAGGCGCGCTTCAGCCGGCCGATGCCGTGCTCGGCCGAGATCGAGCCCTTGAGTTCGGTGACGATGGCGTGGACCGCGGCGTTCATCGCGTCCCAGCCGGCGAGATAGGCGGCCTTGTCGGCGCCGACCGGCTGGCTAACGTTGAAATGGATGTTGCCGTCGCCGAGATGGCCGAAGGGCACCGGCCGGCAGCCCGGCACCAGCTCCTCGACCCTGGCGATGGCGCGCCTGAGGAATTCCGGTGCCGCGTGCAGCGGCACCGAGACGTCGTGCTTGATCGAGCCGCCCTCATGGGTCTGCACCTCCGAGAGCATCTCGCGCAGCTTCCAGAGATCGGCGCGCTGGCCGAGCGAGCCGGCGAGCACCGCATCGGTGACCAGTCCGGCCTCCATCGCCTCGCCGAGGAAGTTCTCGACCGCTTCGGAGAGGCCGGTCTCGGCCTGGGCGGAGACCTCCATCAGCACATACCAGGGTGAGGCCTCCGAGAGCGGATCGCGGGCTCCGTCGGCATGGCGTACGACGAAGTCGAGCCCGATGCGCGGCATCAGCTCGAAGGTGGTGAGCGTGCCGCCGGCGCTGGCCTTGGCCTTGTTCAGGAGCGCCAAAGCCGCCTCAGGATCGGGAACGGCGAGGAAGGCGGTGGCGCGCGCCGCCGGCAGCGGGAAGAGCTTCAGCACCGCAGCGGTGATGATGCCGAGCGTGCCTTCCGAGCCGATGAAGAGGTTCTTCAGGTCGTAGCCGGTATTGTCCTTGCGCAGCTGGCGCAGGCCGTTCCAGACACGGCCATCGGGCAGCACGACCTCGAGCCCGAGGCAGAGCTCGCGGGCGTTGCCATAGGCGATCACCGCCGTGCCACCGGCATTGGCCGAGAGATTGCCGCCGACCGTGCAGGAGCCTTCCGAGGCGAGCGAGAGCGGGAAGAGCCGGCCAGCGGCCTCGGCCGCCTCCTGCGCCTTCTGCAGGATGACGCCGGCCTCGACGGTCATGGTGTCGCCGGCGGCATCGACCGCGCGCACCTTGTCGAGCCGCTGCAGCGACAGGATGATCTCGCGGCCTTCCGCGACCGGGACCTGGCCACCGACCATGCCGGTGTTGCCGCCTTGCGGCACGATCGTTGCGCCGGTCTCGCTCGCCCATTTCATCAGGGCCGAGACCTCGGCAACCGAGCCCGGCCGCACCACCGCCTGCGCCTTGCCCTTGAACAGGCCGCGCGGCTCCTTGAGGTAAGGCACCATCGCATCGGCGTCGGTGATGACATTCTTAGCGCCGACGATGCCGGCCAGAGCTTCGGTAACGGACGCGCTCATCCTGCCTCCAGGGACCTGATCACTTGCGGCCGGCAGCCTTGCGGAAGACGCCGACGAGTTCGATGTGAGCGGAATAACGGAACTGGTCGACCGGCGTCACGCGTTCCAGCGCATAGCCGCCTGCGACCAAAAGCGCCGCGTCGCGCGCGAAGCTGCCGACATCGCAGGAGACATAGGCGACCACAGGCGCTTTCGATTCCGCGAGCCGCCTGACCTGCGCCTCCGCGCCGGCGCGCGGTGGATCGAGCACGACGCCATCGAAGGCGGCGAGTTCATGCTCGAGCAGCGGCCGGCGGAAGAGGTCGCGGGTTTCGGCGGCGATCGGCTTCAGCCCCTGTGCCCGGCTGGCGGCGCGCTGCAGCGCCTGCACCGCCGTCTTGTCGCTCTCGAAGGCGGTGACGTGGCAACGCTCGGCGAGGCGGAAGCTGAACGGCCCACACCCGGCGAAGAGATCGGCGACACGCTTCGCCTTGGGCAGCGCCGCGAGCACGAGTTCGGCCAGGATCTCCTCGCCGCGGGCCGTCGCCTGGAGAAAACCGCCCGGGCCGGGCGTGACCGCGGCCTTGCCCATGACATGGAAGGGCGCGCGCCGCTCGACGACGATGTCGCCATGCATCGAGAGCCGTGCCAGATCGAGCCGTTCAGCGGCCTCGGTCAGCGTCCGGCGCAGCGCATTGCCGGCCGGGCCATGGCCGCGGATATCGACGTCGAGCCCGGCTTCGGAAGCGGTGATCTGCAGATCAAGCGGCTTGTTCGAGCCGCCGAGCCGGTTGGCGAGGTGCTGGGCGACGGAAGGGGCACGCACCAGGCCGGGCGCCAGCACCGGGCAGGCTTCGACCGCGACGAGATCATGGCTGCGCGCGGCCATGAAGCCGATGCGCATACCGTCCTCCTCGCGCCTGGCGTGGAAGGTGACGCGCCGGCGCCCCGTACCATGGGCGTCGAGCGGCGGCTCGACCGCGACCCCGGCGGCGACGCGACCGAGCGCCGTCACGACCTGCTGGCGTTTCCATTCGGCATAGAGCCCCTCCCCCATATGCTGGGCGACGCAGCCGCCGCAGCGGGTGAAGAGCGGGCAGATCGCCGCGATGCGCGAGGCGGACGGCGTCAGGATCTCGACGACTTGCGCCCGCTCGCCGTCCCGCACGGCGCGGACGCTCTCGCCCGGCAGCGCGAAGGGCACGAAGACCTGGCCGTCCGCCGTCTCGGCCACGCCGTCGCCGCGCTGGCCAAGCCGCGCGATCGTCAGGGTTTCATTCATGGCAAGAGCAGACATGCGCATCCGGGCAGGGTTGAGGAAGAGGCGTGGCCTATCAGTTCCTGCGCCGGGAGGGAAATCATCATCTTTTTTCGCTGAGATTTGGAA
>JAEXUU010000234.1 GCA_023452965.1 Pseudomonadota bacterium
CCCGGGGCGCGCCGCGCCCGGGACCATAGCTGACTGAGCTGCCTCCCAAGTCTGACTCGAATCTCCAGCCCTCGTCCTGAGAAGGCCCGAAGGGCCGTCTCGAAGGGCGTTCCAGCGGACTTCGGAGCCTCTGGAACATCCTTCGAGACGCCATTCCTTCCGGAATGGCTCCTCAGGATGAGGGCTCAGGGAATTCCCGGTCAGACACTAAGCCGCCTCGCGCCCGAACTGCAGCGCCGCGAGCCTAGCATAGAGCCCGCCCTTGGCGACGAGGGCGGCATGGGTGCCCTCCTCGACCACGCGGCCCTCCTCCATCACCAGGATACGGTCGGCCGAGAGGATGGTGGCGAGCCGGTGGGCGACGACCAGCGTGGTGCGCCCCTGCATCAGTCGGTCGAGCGCGTCCTGCACGGCCCGCTCGCTCTCGGAGTCGAGCGCGGAGGTTGCCTCGTCGAGCAGCAGGATCGGCGCGTCCTTGAGGACAGCCCGCGCGATCGCGAGGCGCTGACGCTGGCCGCCCGAAAGCGTCACGCCGCGCTCGCCGATCACGGTGTCGTAGCCTTCGGGCAAAGCACGAATGAAATCGTCGGCAGCGGCGAGCTTCGCCGCCTCCTCGATCTCGGCCCGGCTGGCGCCGGGGCGGCCATAGGCGATGTTCTGCGCCACCGAGACGCCGAACACCGTCGGCTCCTGCGGCACCAGCGCGAAGCGGCTGCGCCAGTCCGTCGGATCGGCCTCCGGCCCGGCGACGCCGTCGACGACGACGCGCCCGGCGAAAGGATCGTAGAAGCGCAGCGCCAGCTGCAGCACCGTGCTCTTGCCGGCGCCGGACGGGCCGACCAGCGCGATGCGCTCGCCCGGTCGGACGCTGATATCGAGATCGGCCAAGGCGAGATTCGTCCGTCCGGGATAGCGGAAGGAGACGTTCTCGAAGGAGAGCGCCCCGACCGCCGGCTGCGGCATCGGCCTGGGGTGTGCCGGCGCCGCGATCGCCGGCTTCGTCGCCAGGATCTCGCCGAGCCGCCCGGCCGCGCCCGCGGCGGCGGAGATGTCGCCATAGACCTCGGAGAGCTGGCCGAGCGAGCTTGCAGCCAGCACCGCATAGAGCACGAATTGCGACAGGCGCCCGCCGCTCATCCGCCCGGCGAAGACCTCGGTCGCACCGGCCCAGAGCACCATCACGACGCTGGCGCTGACCAGGAAGATCGCGAAGCCCGAGAGCCAGGCCCGCGAGCGGGTGGCATCGCGCGAAGCGGCATAGGCATCCTCGGACGCATCCTGGAAGCGCTTCGCCGTGTCGCGCTCGGCCCCGAAGGACTGCATGGTGCGGATCGCGCCGACCGCTTCCGAGGCGAAGGCCGAGGCGTCGGCCAGACGGTCCTGCGCGGCGCGCGAACGCTTGCGCACGGTGCGGCCGGAGAAGACCAGCGGCAGCACGACCAACGGGATCGCGCCGATCACGATCGCCGAAAGCCGCGGGCTGGTCGCGACCATCATGGCGAGCGCGCCGAGGAACATGATGGCGTTGCGAAGCGCGATCGAGGCCGTCGAGGCGAAGGTCGACTTGATCTGGGTGGTGTCGGCTGTCAGCCGCGAGACGAGATCGCCCGCCCGGCTGGCATCGAAGAAGGCCGGCTCGAGCCGCGTCAGATGCCGGAACACGTCGGCGCGCAGATTCGAGACGATGCGCTCGCCGACCGTCATGACGAGATAGAATCGCGCAGAGCTCGCCAGCGCCAGCACCGCGACGACGCCGATCAGCAGGGCGAAATAGGAGTTGGCCAGTTGCTGCTCACCGCCGGAAAAGCCGGCATCGATGACCCGTCGGACCGCCAGCGGCAGCGCCAGGGTCGCCCCCGACGCGACGACCAAAGCCAGCAGAGCGAAGGCGATCCGTCGCTTCTGCGCCTTTGCATAGGGCCAGAACGAACGCAGCGCGCTGAAATCCGGGCGCTGCTTGCGGTCTTCCATCACTTCTTTCGCCACTCTCAAATATCCCGAAAAGCTTGCACCGCAGCCAAGGCTGCGCTATGGCCAGGCGACTTCACGACAGGCTCGTACGAATTGTTCGAAGAGCCGGCGATGCGCGCCGCGTTCCGGCCGCCCGCTTTTCGAAACTTGAGGAATTCGCCATGAAGACCGGCATTCATCCCGACTACCACACCATCAAGGTCGTCATGACCGATGGCACCGAATACTTCACGCGTTCGACCCTCGGCAAGGAGGGCGACACGCTGAACCTCGACATCGACCCGAAAACCCACCCGGCCTGGCCCGGCGGCACCCAGCACATGCTGGACCGTGGCGGCCGCGTCTCGCGCTTCAATTCGCGCTTCGGCGCGCTCGGCGCCCTCGGCAAGAAGTAATTCCCGGTTTTCCGGCCCCAACGGGACCGGATGCTCGAAATCGAAAAGCCCGGCCTCGCGGCCGGGCTTTTTGCATTGCGGCGACGAATGGCCGCGGGCGAATTAGGCAGGATTGGCCGCCGCAGCGCGCCGAGAAGGACACGCCAGCGCCCCTCGCCCAGCGGCAGGGGTATGCTGGCGCCGGCAGCCTTCACGTCTCAGGATTTGGGTGCGGCTCCGCTCAGCCCTGCAGGGCGAGCCGGGCCTGCAGATTCGCGAGCTGCCCGCGCACCGGGTTGGCCGCCGTCGCAGGAGCCGCCGTCATCTGGGTCTCGATACGGGAAATGCGGTCCTGCAGGCGCATAGAATGGGCGATCAGGTCGCGCAGGCGCTCCGGCAGGCGGGCCGCCTCGGCGCTGGTCGGCTGCAGCATCGACTCGGCGATGCGGACCTTGTTGTTTTCGCTCCGCGCCTGCTCGGCCGTCATCTCACCCTCGGCGACGGCGCGCTGCACCAGCAGCCAGGAGGCGATCTGCATCAGCCGCGTCGTGAGCCGCATGCTTTCGGTCGCGTAGATCAGCGAGACCTCGCGCGGCAGGGCCGCCGACTCCTGCCGCCCGTCCCCGTCGAGATAGTTCGCCGTCGACTCGACCAATCCCATGCCCTCGCGAAAGAGCTGCATGAAGGCGTCGGACTTGACGAAGTTGCGCGCGAACGAGATCGCTCCGTCTTCGGCCGGCAGCCTCAGCATGGGGAAATCGGTCATTGCAGCGTCTCCATTCGGCACAATGGCGTGCGTAAGCGGGACGCAGCGCCGGTTCGTGCCAGAAGCCCCGCAAGGATAGCGCCATAGCATTTGTCGCGGCCGCGGTAAGGCCTCGTTAACCTTAATAATGGCAGGTTCACGGCCGCCCTCGCAGCGAGTACCGCTTCGGAAGGCCCGAACAAAAAAAGAGCCGCCCCGAAGGCGGCTCGAAGGTCAACAGGGAGGCGTCAAACAGAGTGGGCAGGAGCCACTCGACATCCAGACAAACTGGACGATCAGATTCATACTTTGGAATCGTTAAGGGCCGGTTAATGCCGCGGCCCGCATTGACGCTTCCTCGGCGCCCGCGCGCCTTGCCGCGGCAGGCCCCACAGCAGGCCGGATCCGGAACGAAAACGTCAGAAATCGGAACGTCGTCCCTGCCCGATCGGCACGCGCGACGGCATGCACCGGCATCGGCGCGCGTGCCAGCTCGCGGCGATGACGGCTTGTCTTCGAACGACCTTCCCGTCTGTGTCATGCAGCGCTGCGCGATGGAAGTTCTCACGCCACCATTTCAGAGGTCAGGCGTGCCTTGTCGCTTCAGCCCCGCTTCTGGAAGAAGGCGTCGGCGGCCGAGCGCGAGGCGTTCTTCTTTTCCCTGGCCTCGCGCAGCCGCACGATCTCGGCTTCGAGCAGGACGATGCGCTCCTCGAGCTCCGCGACGGAAAGCTGGGAGAGATCCTGTCCGATCTCATGGGCGCGCTTGGGCGCCGGGCGGTCGTCCTCGAGAAATCCAGCCATCGCAGCCTCGCCTTGCATCGGTTGCGGCGCGCAGACTAGACCATCAGCCGGAAAAATGATGCCTGTTTAAAGACCGAACGCGCGCGGACGCCGCGGGCGGTCGCGTATGCCAAGGCCGACCGACACCCTACCAGGAGAGCGCCATGACCGCCCTGCCGCAGACCATGACCGCAATCGGCTTCGAGGCGCCGGGCGGACCGGAGGTCCTGAAGCCGCAGCAGCGCCCCCTGCCGCAACCCGGCCCCGGCGAGGTGCTGGTGGCGGTCGCCATCGCCGGCATCAACCGGCCGGACGTGCTGCAGCGCATGGGCGGCTACGCGCCGCCACCCGGCGCCTCCGACATTCCGGGCCTCGAGATCGCCGGCACCGTGGTCGGCCTCGGCGAAGGCGCCTCGCGCTTCCGGCTCGGCGACCAGCTCTGCGGCCTCGTCGCCGGCGGCGGCTATGCCCAATACGCCGTCGTCCATGAGAGCAACGCCCTGCCGATTCCCGCGGGCCTCTCGCTCGAGGAGGCCGGCGCCATCCCCGAGACCTATTTCACCGTCTGGACCAACGTCTTCCAGCGCGGCGGCCTGAAGAGCGGCGAGAGCTTCATGGTCCATGGCGGCACCTCCGGCATCGGCACCACGGCGATCCAGCTCGCCAAGGCTTTCGGTGCGACGGTGCTGGCGACCGCCGGCTCCGACGAGAAGTGCCGGGCCTGCCGCGAGCTCGGCGCCGACCACGCCATCAACTACCGCAGCGAAGACTTCGTCGCCGCCGCCAAGGCAGCGACGGCCAAGCGTGGCGTCGACCTGATCCTCGACATGGTCGGCGGCGACTATATCAACCGCAACTACGAGGCTGCGGCGGAGAGCGGCCGCATCGTCCAGATCGCCTTCCTCAACGGGCCGAAAGCCGAGGTCAATTTCAGCCGCCTGATGATGAAGCGCCTGACGCATACCGGTTCGACCTTGCGCCCCCGCACGATTCCCGAGAAGGCAGCCATCGCGGCAG
>JAEXUU010000244.1 GCA_023452965.1 Pseudomonadota bacterium
CTTTCCCAGCCATCGAATTCGGCGGGGTTCGCGAACAGGTGACGGCAAGCTTCGCCATCGGCGAGAGACGTCGCGTCCTGGCTCAGACGCCGGAAGGTCAGCGTGAAGTCGGCCTTCCCGCGCTGCATCGTGTCCAGCAGCGTCCTGATCAGCTCGATGTCCTCGGGCTCCTCCGTGGCGAGGCCGAGCTTGCGGCGGAAGCCGGCGACGAGCCCGCTCTGGAACAGGGGTTCGAAGCGGTCGAGCGCCGCCTGCGCGATCGCGATCGCCTGATCGACATCGTCAGCCAGCAGGGGCAGCAGCGCCTCGGCGAGGCGGGTCAGGTTCCAGCGCGCGATCGCCGACTGGTTGCCATAGGCGTAGCGGCCATGCTCGTCGATCGAGCTGAACACCGTGCCCGCATCATAGCTGTCCATGAAGGCGCACGGCCCGTAATCGATGGTCTCGCCGGCGATCGACATGTTGTCGGTATTCATGACGCCGTGGATGAAGCCGATCAGCAGCCATTGCCCGACAAGGGCGGCCTGCGCCGCGATGACGGCCTCGAGCAGGCAGAGATAGGGCGCATCGCTGCCGGCGCAATCCGGATAATGCCGGGCAATCGCGTGGTCCGCGAGCACGCGCAACCCCTCGACATCGCCGCGCACCGCGAAGAACTGGAAGGTGCCGATCCTGATATGGCTGGCGGCGACGCGCGTCAGGATGGCGCCGGGCAGCATCCGCTCCCGCCTGACCCAGTCCCCCGTCCGCACGGCGGCGAGCGCCCGCGTCGTCGGGATGCCGAGCGCCGCCATCGCCTCGCCGACGATGTACTCGCGCAGAACCGGCCCGAGCGCGGCCCGGCCGTCTCCCCGGCGCGAGAACGGGGTCGGGCCCGCGCCCTTGAGCTGGATGTCGCGACGGCGGCCCGCGCGGTCGATCACCTCGCCGAGCAGGATGGCGCGGCCGTCGCCGAGCTGCGGGTTGAAGCCGCCGAACTGGTGTCCGGCATAGGCGGTCGCGATCGGCATCGCGCCCTCGACGAGGCTGTTGCCGGCCAGCGTCGCAACGCCCTGTGGGCTGCTGAGCCAGGCCGGATCGAGGCCGAGCTCTGTCGCCAGTTCTTCGTTGAGCTTGATGAGGCGCGGCGCGCTGACGGCCGTCGGCTCGACCGATGCGAAGAAGCGCGGGGGGAGCCGCGCATAGGAGTTGTCGAAAGCGATCCTGCTCATTGCTCGTAGATAGGCTGGGCGGCCGGCGTCGCAAAGGGACGGCGCCCGCGCGCTGGCAGCGCTCGCCGCTGCAAGGAAAAGGCCGCCCTGACGGGCGGCCCTCGATCTTGTTGGTCCGGAAGGAGAGGGCGCTTATTCGAAGCGCCCGCTGGCATGGGCCAGCATGGTGTAGACCTTGCCGGTCTCCGAGGTCAGGTAGGTCTTGGCCACCATCGAGTCGCGGTCATCCTTGGCCGCTTCGCCGAGCAGGCGCTCGAACTCCTCGATATAGCGGTCGACAGTCTCCTTGAACTCGGCGTCGCGGCGGTACTTGCGCCGGATCTCGTCGAAGGTCTGCTGGCCCTGCAGCGTGTAGAGGCGGCGCGTGAAGACGTTGCGCTCGCCGCGCTTGTAGCGGTCCCAGAGCTCGACGGCCGCGTCATGGTCGATCATCCGCGCGATGTCGACCGAGAGCGAGTCGAGCTTCTCGATGCTGTGGGCGGTCGGCTTCGAGGTTTCCGGCGCACGCTCATCGCGGGAGGCCCGGTTGAGCAGGTCGGAGAGCCAGCCGGACTTGGCCGGAGCGGCCTCCGGCTGGCGGCGTGCCGCTTCCGCCCGCGCCGCGTCCTGACGGGCCGGTTCAGCCGCCGGGGCTCGTGCCGGCTCGGCCCGGGCCGGCTCCGGCGTCGGGTCGATCGAGGCGCGCAGCGGCTCCATCAGCGCCGGCATGCGCGGGCTCTGAACCGCGACCGGGGCAGGGGCCGCGGCGCTTGCCTGGAAGCCGGCCGAGCGGCGGCTGCCATTCTCGGCAGCCCGGCGCGCGACATCGCTGCTGCGGCCCGAGCGGGTGACGATCTCGGTCAGCTCGTTGAGCGCCTTGATCTGGTCGGCGACGACCCGGCGCATCGCCGCGGTCGATTCCTGCGTCTCGCGCGGCAGGTCGAGCACGCCGCGCTTGAGCTCGGAACGCGTCGCCTCCAGCTCCTGCTGGATCTCGGTCGACATGGTGCGCATGTCCTCCGCCGCGCTCTGGAAGCGCTCGGTGACCTTGGCGATCTCGGCGCCGACCTCGCTGACCACCTGCTCATAGGAGGAGCGCAGGGTCTGCGTGATCCGCTCGCGCTCGCGGCCGCTGGCGGCGCGGATCGTGTCGAACTGCGCGGCGATCGCGTTGGTCGTGGCCTCGGCGGACTCGCTGAGCACGCCGCCGATCTCGCGGGTGCGGCCTTCCGCGGCGCTGAGCGAAGCGTCCAGCGTCGACGAGAAGGAGCGGGTGATCTGCTCGATATCGTCGGTGCGGGTGGCGATCAGCCCGTGCAGATGCTCGAGCGCCTCCTTGCGGTCCGCGAGCGCATTGCCGACGCGGGCCTCGACCTGTTCGAGCCGGGCCGCGACCGAGTTCAGCGCCGCGGCATTGGTCTGCGTCGCCTCGGTCATCGAGGAACCCTGCTCGTCGATCCGGGAGATCAGGGCCGTGGTCTCGCGCAGCGTGCCTTCCGAGAAGCCCTTCAGCGCCTCGATCTGGCTCGCGACCTGCATCGAGGCGCGGCCGGTTTCCTCGACCACGGTCGAGAGCACGTTCTGCAACTCCTCGACACGGCCCGACAGGCTGCCCTCGATCGCGACCAGGTTCTTGTTCGCCCCGGTGACGATCTGCTGCATCAGCTTGTTCGCCTCGCCGAGGCGGCCGAGCATCCCGCCGAGCTCGCCGCGCAGCTGCTCGTTGGTCTGTAGCAGGGCCTCGACCGACTGGCTGGTGCCGCTCTCGAGCGTCTCGCGCAGTTGGCTCGAAGCTGTCTCGAGCGCGCCGGTGATGTCGGCGCCACGCTCGCGCAGCCCCTCGATGATCGAGGTGCCGCGGCTGGCGAGGCTCCGCACCACCGCTTCGCCGACATTCGCGACCTCGCCGGCGATCGCCTCGCCCTTCTGGCCGAGCGCTTCGATCATGCCGCCGCCGGTCTGGTCGAACAGCGCACGCAGCTCCGCGGTACGGGAGCCGAGCGCGGTCGCGAGCTCGCCGGACTTCATTTCGAGCGTCTGCGCGATCTGGGCACCGCGCTGGTCGAGCGTGGCGATCACGCCGCCGCCCTTTTCTTCGAAGAGGGCGCGCAGTTCCTCGGTGCTCGCACCGAGCACGGCGGCGATCTCGTCCGACTTGCTCTGCAGGGTGTGGGCGATCATCGCGCCACGCTGGCCGAGGGCGCTGACGGCGCTTCCGCCCTTCTCATCGAACAGGGCCAGCAGCTGCTCGTTGCTGGCGCCGAGCGCGGCGGCGATCTCGTCCGACTTGCTCTGCAGGGTGTGGGCGATCATCGCGCCACGCTGGCCGAGGGCGCTGATCACGCCGTTGCCCTTCTCGTCGAACAGGACCCGCAGCTGCTCGCTGCTGGCGCCGAGCGCGGCAGCGATCTCGTCCGACTTGCTCTGCAAGGTGAGGGCGATCTGCGAGCCGTGCTGGCCGAGCGCGTTGATCATGCCGCTGCCCTTGTCGTCGAACAGGGCGCGCAGCTCCTCGGCGCGGGCGCCGAGCGTGAGCGAGATGGCCTCGGAGGTGCCCTGGAGCCGCTCGGCGATCTCGGTGCCGCGCGAGTCCAGCGTGCCGGAGACGCTGTCGAGCCGGTCGACGACGCGCTCCTCGAAGCGCGCGACGCTCTGGTCGAGCGTGTCGGCGATCTGCAGGGCCCGCCCGCCGAGCGTCGCATTGATGCTGTCGGCCTTGTCGGCGAGGGTGCGCGTCAGCGCCTCGCTCTTCGAGGTCACGACCTCGCCGATCTCGTCGGCCTTGGCCGCCAGCGCGCGGGTGACCTCGCGCCCGCCCTCGGCCATGACGCGCGCGATGTCGACGGTGCGCTCGACCAGCGCCTCGTTGAGCGCCGTGGCGCGCGAGCCGAGATTGCCGTCGATGCGGTCGATGAGCCCGTCGAGCGAGGTCGCGATCTCGGCGCTCTTGGCGCTGGAACGCTCCTCGAAGATGCGGATCTGGTTCTCCATCGCCGCGGCTGCTTCCTGCGTCCGCGTGCTCATGATCTCGGCCGCATGCTGCGAGCGCTCGCCGATGCGTTCCGCCAGGGCCTGGCCTTCCTCGCCGAGCAGCTTCTCGACCTGGCCGAGGCGCAGCGTCACCGAGTCGGTGAAGGAGCGGGCATCGTTGGCGATCTTCGAGGCGAGCGTGCCGCCGCGAGTGACGACGATCTCCTCGAGCGCGCCGAGGCGGGCGCCGATCGAGGCCTCGATCTCGCGGCCCTGGACGTCGAAGAGGCGGGTGAAGGCATCGTGGCGCCCGGCCAGCAACTCGTTGAGCGCCTGCGAGCGCACATCGACCGAGCGCATCAGCGACTCGGCGTTCGCGGCCAGGGCCTCGTTGACGCGGCCGCCCTGCTGGGTCAGCGCGATCACCACGTCCTTGCCGGTCGCGGCGAGCAGGCTGCTCGCCTGGTCGGCCTGGGTGGTGAAGGTCTCGCGCAGCGCGATCGTCGCGTCGCTGACGCGGTCGGCGACATGGCGGCCATCGACATTGATCGTCTCGGCGAGCTTGCGCGCGGCATCGCCGAGACGCTCGGCCAGATGCTCGCTCTGCTCGCCGAGCAGGCCATGGACCTCGCGGCCGGTGGCGGTCAGGTCGGCGAGCAGCTTCTCGCGCTGCGAGCCGATCAGCCCGTGGACTTCCTGCCCGGTCGCCGAGAGGCCGGCGATGATGCTCTCGCGCTGGGTGCCGAGCGCGCCGGCGACCTCGTCGCCGGTCTGCGTCAGGCGCGCGATGAAGGCGGCCTGCTGGTCGTCGAACACGGCGCGGGCGCTGTCGCTCGCCGCATTGATGCGGGCTGCGATCGCCTCGCCCTGGTCGCCGAGGCGATCATGCAGGGACTGGCCGGCACTGGCGAGCTGGCTGATCAGCGCGCCGCTGCGCTCGGCGAGCAGGTCGTGCACCGAGCGGCCGACATCGGCGACGCGGGTGACGAGGGCCTGGCTCTGGCCGGTCAGCAGCTCCTGCATGTCCTGGCCGGTGGCGATGACGCGGCCGCTCAGGGCCTCGCTCTCCGTGATCAGGAGGTTGCGGACGCCCGAGCCGGCCTCTGCCAGCTGCAGGATCAGGTTCTCGCGCTGCTCGCCGATCGCAGCCTGCACGTCGGCGCCGACCTCGGAGAGGCGCGCCACCAGGCTCTCGCCGCGCTCGCCGAGCGCGCTCTGGACCTCGCGGCCGACATCCGACAGGCGCGACACCAGTCCGCCGCCGCGCTCGTCGATCGCGGTCTCGACCTCGCGGGTGACGTCGGCGAGGCGGGTGACCAGGCCGTCGCCACGGGCGCCGATGGCGTTCTCGATGTCACGGGTGACGTCGGCGAGACGGGAGACGAGGCCGTCGCCGCGGGCGCCGATGGAGTTCTCGACCTCGCGGGTGACCTCGGCGAGGCGGGCGACCAGGCCTTCGCCACGGGCGCCGAGGGCATTCTCGACCTCGCGCGAGGCGTCGGCGAGGCGGGCGACCAGCCCGTCGCCGCGGGCACCGATCGTGTCCTCGACCTCGCGGGCGACATTGGCGAGGCTGCTGACCAGTCCGCCACCGCGCTGATCGATCGCCGCTTCGACGTCGCGGGTGACTTCGGCGAGGCGTGCCACGAGACCGTCGCCGCGGGCGCCGATCGTGTCCTCGACCTCGCGGGTGACATTGGCGAGGCTGCTGACCAGCCCGCCGCCGCGCTGGTCGATCGCAGCCTCGACGTCGCGGGTGACTTCGGCGAGGCGGGCGACGAGACCGTCGCCGCGGGCGCCGATCGCCTCCTCGACTTCGCGGGTGACGTTGGCGAGACGCGCGACGAGGCCGTCGCCACGCTCGCCGAGGGCTTCCTGCATGCCCTTGCCGACTTCGGACAGGCGCTCGATCAGCGTGTCGCCCTGGCTGCCGATGGCGCCGCGGACGTCATGGCCTATATCGGAGAGGCGGGTGACGAGGCTGCCGGCCTCTTCCGAGAACAGGCTGTGCACGGTCGCGCCGACTGCCGAAATGCGCGCGGTCAGCTCCTCGCCGCGTTCGCCGATCAGCGTGTTGAGACCCTTTCCGGCTTCGTCGAAGCGCAGGATGATCGAGTCGCTCTGCTCGCGCAGCAGGCCATCGACGGTCTGCACCGTCTCCGTGAGCCGCTCGACCAGCGTCTCGCCCTGTTTGCCGAGCAGGCTGTGGACGGTGTCGCCGGCCTCCTGGATGCGGGAGGCGACGAGCTCGTTCTGCTTGCTGAGGAGCACATGCACGCCGCGGCCGACCTCGGCCAGACGGGTCGTGACGCTCTCGCCCTCGTCGGAGATGGTGGTGCGCAGCGTCTCGCCGGTCTCGGCGAGGCGTGCGCTGAGGTTGCTGCTCTGCTCGTCGATCAGCCCGACCAGGGTGCGGCCGCTCTGCTCGAAGCGCTCGGCCACGGTGGTGCCGCGCTGGGAGATCTCCTGCGCCAGCGTCTCGCCGGTGGTGCGCAGCGTCTCGTTGACGGTCTCGGCCCGGTTGGCGAGCGTCTCGGCGACCTGCGCGCCGGTCTCGCTGATGGCGCGGGTGACGTCGCGGGCGCCGGCGGTGAGGCCCTCGGTCAGCACCGCGCCGGTGCGCTCCAGCGAGCTCGCGATCTCCTGGACCCGGCTGTCGATCAGCCCGGTGACGCTGTGGCTGGCGCCGGTCAGGCGCTCGCCGA
>JAEXUU010000282.1 GCA_023452965.1 Pseudomonadota bacterium
GATAGGAACCGCATGGATCGACGGCCGCGGGCCTCGGATGAGGCGCCAGTTGCAGCGAAAGTCCGTGCCGGCGCCGGTTCGGTCGAAGATTGCGGCCCGGACCTGCCCCTACGTTAAGTTGCGGCGAGCATCGGGGAACAATTGTGGGTGCCCCCAATTAGCAGGATTCTGCTCCACTTGTCCGGGCAGTGATAGCTCGTGCTACTCGCCTAAATGCCGCTAAACCTTGGAGGCGGACGAACTTAGAGTCGCCTGCCTTCAACCACAGACAAAGCGCCGGATGTATCGGCGCCACTCCTCCGCCGATTCCCTCAACGCGGCACTTTGGACAAGTCAACGCGCGTGTCCAAAGTTTGTACATAAACTTTGGACACTATCCAACTTTTTCATTTCGATGATCACTAGCTCCGCGATAGCGGATCGGCGATCAGGCCTGCTCGCGCCGCGCCTTCCGCTTCCGGCGGCTGGCTTCTTCCGCGGACGTGCTGGCGCGCCCGAGAGGTTTTTCGAGACGTCGAAGACAATGACACCGGTCCGGGAGCGCAGCTCTGGCGACAGGTCAGCTGCCAGCATCGTTTCCATCGCTTCGGGGGGCTGGTCGGCCTGACCGATCCGGTCGCGGCGGCAGTTTGAAGTCGTTGCCGAACCAGAACACAAGATGGCGCTGGCGGCGAGCAGAACCAGAGCGGCGCCGACGCCGGAGCTGATGCGCAAGGCGATCCGGCTGCATACCGGCCGCTCCCGCGTGCCTGCTCTCACCGCCATGGATATCGGTGGCCTCGATCTGCTCGATCTCGCTGCGGCCTTGCGTCCGAAGACGACGCCCCGGGCCTGTGTGGAGCGCCTCAAGGCGGCGAGCGCGAGCCGGAGCGTCAGCACGAGCAACGATGCCACTCCGCTGCTTGAGGATTTGCCCGGCTATGGCGCGGCACGCGACTGGTGCCTGGCGACGCTCGCCGACATCGAGGCCGGCCGCGCCGGCGTCCTGTCCGCCGGCGAGCTCGAGTCGGCAGTGTTCTACGGCCCGCCGGGCACCGGCAAGACGACGCTGGCGCGCAGCCTGGCGAAGAGCGCCCGTGTCCCGCTGATCGAGACCAGGGTAGCGGCGTGGCTCCAGCACAGGGAGGGCGCTCTCGGCGACTTCCTGCAGCAGGTCGCGGACGTATTCGCTCGGGCTCGGAGCGCTGCCCCCTGTGTTCTGTTCGTCGACGAGCTGGACAGTCTGCCGGACCGCTCTCAACTCGATTCTCGCGGCAAAAGTTGATGCTCGTCGGCCGTGGGCGGAGTGCTTCTGGAGCTGTCGCGGATCAGGGAAGCGAAGAACGGCGTCGTCTTGCCCGGCGCGACCAATCGCCTCGCCAACATCGATGCCGCCCTGCTGCGGCCGGGTCGCTTCGACCGCCGGTTCCGGATCGATCCCCCCGACGCGGCCGGCCTCGCCGGCATCATGCACTCGCATCTCGGAGAGGATTGCCCTCAGGCCGACGTCGCGGCCCTGGCCCGTCTCATGCCGTGACGGACGAGAGCGGACGTCGCAGGAGTGGTGCGGGAAGCCAAGCGGATCGCGCGAACCGCCAGGAGGGACCTGACCGAGGGCGATCTGCGCGGTGATCATGCCGGCGGAACTACGCCACATCGCCATCCACGAAGCCGGGCACGCTGTCGTCGCGCATTTGCTCGGCTACAAGGTTGAGGCGGTCACGATCCGCGGAGAAGGCGATGCTGGCGGCTGGACGGATCTGCGTCTTCCCAGCATCTCCGACCGCGGACTGATCGAAGCGCGCGTGAAGATCCTGCTCGCGGGCCGTGCGGCGAACACCTCGTTCGGTGCAACGGCCGACACCGGCGCGACCGCGGACCTGGCAGAAGCGACGAGGTTGCTCGCCGCGGCGAGGTTGAGTTTCGGGCTGACCGAAAGTCTGGTGTTCCGCTCCGGCCCCGAACACGCCCTCGACATGGTCGCACGCGATCAGAGCCTCGCCGATGCCATCGGGCACGAGCTGAACAGGCTCATGATCTCGACAAAGCGCATCGTCGCCGAGAACCGAGCGGTCATCGCGAGGGTGGCCGATGTGCTGCTCGACCGGTCGGTTCTCGATGGGGACGAGCTGGCAATGTTGATGATGTCCAAGGCGATCCCGGCAAGGGGTCATGAGCCGCGGCTCGACCGTCCACTGCCGCGTGCCTAGGCACACGCTGACAGCCACTAGTGACGAAGCTGACGTCACTAGTGGCTGTGGAGGGAAGCTTCGACGTCGCGCCTGGCTCCGTGCCGGGTCGCTGACTAGCCGAACCTGTTTCAAGGACTCTTCAGAGCGTAATCCTGCCGACATCGATATAATGCCCCGCAATCGGCACAGTTTATTTCAATCTTTCCAGATTACGGATCAAGTTATCCAGCAGCCTCGTACTAGTCCGTGCCACGATCGGATCGATCTTCAAAAGTCAGCATCGCACTGTCGATCACGGTCGCGTCGGTCGATCGGGACCGTGATGCGTCGGCACACTCGGAAGCGCCCGATAGGGAAACCCGGCAGGACCGATATCGCAAGAAAAACGAGGAGGAGCGAGGTGTCGGGCAGGTCAACCTGATCGTGCCACTCGAAACGCGCGGCCTGCTTCAAAAGATTGCCGGT
>JAEXUU010000360.1 GCA_023452965.1 Pseudomonadota bacterium
CCGCCTCCGGCTTCTTCTCCAACATCATCCGCGAGCCGCTGAACGGCGAGGAGGCGGTGCTGCCGGTGTCCGACCAGGTCCGCCACTGGCACGCCTCGCCGCGCTCGGCCGTCGGCTTCCTCGTCCATGCCGCGACCATGGACACCGCCGCGATCGGCCCGCGCCGCGCTTTGACCATGCCGGGCTATTCCTGCACCGTCGCCGAGCAGATCGAGACCTTGCGCAAGGTCGCCGGCGACAACGTCGTGAAGCGTATCCGCCGCGAGATCGACCCGGTGATCGACAAGATCGTCGCCGGCTGGCCGCGGAACTTCAACGCCCAGCGCGCGACGGCGCTCGGCTTCAAGGCCGAGGCGAATTTCGAGGAGATCATCCGCGTCCATATCGAGGATGAGCTCGGCGGCAAGTTCGTCGCGTAAGGACCGAAGGCCGAACTCCTCCACCGTCATGCTCGGCCCTGTGCCGAGCATCCACGTCTTGAATACCGCACGCGATCAGCAAAGACGTGGATGGTCGGGACAAGCCCGACCATGACGAGAGAGGCCCTTTGGGCGGAAAGCTGGCCTGTCCTAAGGCAGCTTCTTCAGCAGCAATGGCGCCCCGACCGCCGGATCCTTGCGCCATTGCCCGTCCTCGAAGACGAGCTCGACCTTGTGGCCCTTGCGGGCAATCAGCTCGAGCCGGCCGGCGGTATAGCGCCAGGCCACGGGCGAGAAGATCGTCAGGCCGGTATCGGCACAGCTGCCTTCGAAACTCGCGACGGTGGCGCCTGCGGTCTCGGACGGCGTCGCCGTCAAAGCGAGCTTGCAGACCTCCCGCCCTGGCTGGCGCATCACCGCATAGCGGCCCGCCACGCTCTCCGGTGCGGGAGCCTGGGCAGGATCGACCGCCGTGCGGCGGCTGGCGGCCGTCGCAGCCTGTTCGGCGGCGCTCGGCGCCGGGCGCGCCGCGACGCGGGGATGGCCCTTGGGATCGAGCCCGTATTGCGCTCCGTCGCTTCCCTTGCCGCGCCGTCCCGCGCCGCTGGCCTTTTCATCGAAGGCGACCAGCACCTTGCCGGCCCCGTCGACAAGGCGTGGAACGCCAGCGGAGCCAATATCCCAGCCAACAGCATCGTTCAGGATCGGCAACGCCCGCCGGCAGGTGGCCGGGAAGCGCAGCTGCCAGCCTTTCGTGGCCGCTTCCGAGCCGAAAGTGACGGTGCAGCTCCGTGACGCACCGACCTTCTCGACATCCCAGGCGCCGATCAAGGATTGCGGCGCGGCCGCCGGCCGACCAGGCGCCGGGGGCTGCCCCTGCGCCATGACCGGTCCGGCGAGCAGAAGGAGCCCGGCGGCGAGCGCCGCGAGCCCCTTCGCGTTGCGGGTGGCGATCAGGCCTTCTTCCATGGCGTCTCGACGACCGGCGTCAGCGGGCCCTTGCCGTCGAACCATGATTTCAGATTGTCGACCAGCAGCTGGCCCATCTGCTCGCGGGTGTGCACCGAGGCCGAGCCGACATGCGGCAGCAGCACGACATGGTCGAGCGCGATCAGCTCGGCCGGCACGCGCGGCTCGTCCTCGAACACGTCGAGGCCGGCCGAGAGGATGGTCTTGTCCTGCAACGCCTTGATCAGCGCCGGCTCGTCGATGACCGTGCCGCGGCCGACATTGACGACGATGCCGTTCGGCCCGAGCGCCTTGAGCACTTCGGCATTGATGATGCGGTAGGTCGAGTCACCGCCCGGCGCCACCGAGACGAGCGTATCGACATCCCGGGCCATCTCGACCAGCGAGGGATAATAGCGATAGGCGACGTCAGCCTGGCGCGAGCGGCCGTGATAGGCGATGTCCACACCGAAGGCCTCGAGGCGATGCGCCACGGCCTTCCCGATGCGACCAAGGCCGACGATGCCGATCTTGCGCTTGCGCATCGAGGTGGTCAGCGGATAGGCGCCGGTGAGCCACTTGCCCTCGCGCAGATAGCGGTCGACCTGCGGCAACTGCCTGACGGTGGCGAGCAGGAGCCCGATGGCGAGGTCGGCGACCTCGTCGGTCAGCACGTCCGGCGTATTCGTGACGATGAGACCGCGCCTGCCCGCCTCGGCAGCATCGACATTGTCGTAGCCGACGCCGAAATTCGAGACGACCTCGAGCTTCGGCAGGGCGTCGAACAGGGCGCCGTCGATCTTGATATGCGCGCCGCCGCCAGCAACGCCGCGCACCCGGTCCTTGAGCTCGGCGAGCGCGGCAGCCTTGTCCTGCGCCTTCCAGAGCTCATGCACGGTGAAGCGCTCTTTGAGCTGGTCGGCGGCATAGGCCATCAGCGGCCCGGTCATGATGATCTCGATCTTGTTCTGCGCGGTCATGGCCTGTGCTCTCGTGGACGTGAACGGATACCCGTCTCCGGGTTGATTTCAAAATATTAAAACGATTAAATAGACAGTAGAGGTTCGGCGCCGCTCCGCAAATCCGGACCAGCGCATTACCGGGTCGCCCGCAGAGCAGGAGGCGACGAACTCTGCTCGCCACCCGCGGGCCGGGACCGCATCAGTTTATAGTATGATTTAATCACGGGCAGAGCTCGCGTTTTCCGATGCGCGGCCGGCAAGCAGGCGCAGAGTGCTGTTCAGGCTGTCGATCACCAATCCGCTCATCCGGGCAGCGGCGAGATCCCCGTCGCGCTGGTTGATCGCATCCAGCACCCGCTCATGGTCGACCAGCGAAGCGGTGAAGAAGAAGCGGTCGTCCGGGGCCTTCAGAAACAGCGACCACTGGATCGTGGCGCAGACCGCAGGCGCCAGGCATTGCAGCGGCGGATTGCGCGTCGCCTCGAAGATCGACTCGTGAAAGGCAAGGTCGGCCTGCACCGTCGGCTCGGCGTAGGGCGGATTCACGGTCATGCCGCGATAGGCTGCCGCGATCTTGGCCAAATCCTCCTCGCTGCGCCGCTGCGCCGCCAGCCGCGCCGCGCTCGGCTCGACGAAGAGTCTCAACTCGAAGAGATCGCGAATGAATTTCTCGTTCGGATCAGCCTCGAAATGCCAGGCGAGCACATCGGGATCGAGCAGATTCCAGGAGTCCCGGGGCGCCACGCGGGTGCCGCTCTTCGGCCTCGCCTCGACCAGACCTTTGCCGGTCAGGAACTTCACGGCCTCGCGATAGGCCGTGCGCGAGACGGAAATCTCGCTGCGGATATCATCCTCGTTCGGCAGCAGCTCGCCCGTCCGCGAGGCGCCGCTGATGATCGAGACCGCGAGCTTGTGCGCGACCTGCCCGAACAGCCGGTCGGGACTGAGCATCCGCGCCCGCGAAGTGTCGCGCATCCGCATCCGGCTTGGCTTTCCTCCGCGCCGCGCCGCCTTCCGGTGACGCCGGCTTGTTCTGGCCGAGCGCTTGACACGCCCGTTTCTATCGTATGACTTTATCCGGGAACGGGAGCGACGCAACAGGCGAAGACCTTGCCTGCACTGCGGCGCGCCATGGTCATCGGCCTCACAGAAGCCGAGACCGATGGGATTGCGGCCATGCCGCCGGGGTGCGATCACTCGTCCCTGAGGAAACGAACGACCGGGAGAAGCCAAGATGGCCTCAGTCCAGATCGCGGATGTGCGCAAGGCCTATGGCTCGACGCAGGTCATCCATGGCGTCGACATCGACATCGACGATGGTGAGTTCGTCATCCTTGTCGGTCCTTCCGGCTGCGGAAAGTCGACCCCGCTGCGCATGATCGCCGGCCTCGAGAACATCACCGGCGGCGAAATCCGCATCGGTCCGCGCGTCGTCAACGACGTGCCGCCGAAAGAGCGCGATATCGCCATGGTGTTCCAGAACTATGCGCTCTATCCGCACATGACGGTGGCCGACAACATGGCCTTCTCGATGAAGCTGCGTAAGGCGCCGAAGGCCGAGATCGACGAGCGCGTCAGCAAGGCCGCCGGCATTCTCGGCCTGGAGAAGCTGCTGGACCGCTATCCACGCCAGCTTTCGGGCGGCCAGCGCCAGCGCGTCGCCATGGGCCGCGCCATCGTGCGCGACCCGCAGGTCTTCCTGTTCGACGAGCCGCTCTCGAACCTCGACGCCAAGCTGCGCGTGCAGATGCGCACCGAGATCAAGGAGCTGCACCAGCGCCTGAAGACCACCACGGTCTATGT
>JAEXUU010000384.1 GCA_023452965.1 Pseudomonadota bacterium
GTAGGAATAGAGCCGGCCTTCGCTGGTCAGCGCTGTGCCATCGACCTCCAGCGACAGGCATTCGGTGCAGACTTCCGCGCGAGGGAAGCTCAGCGCAGCGCAGGCCTTGCAGCGCCCGCCCTCCAGGCTGGCGCTGCCGTCGGCAGCGATCGTGACGAGCTTGTCCGAGATCAGGCTCGGTGTGGCCTGGGCGATGTCCGGGGTCATGACGAGCTCCGTTGCGACAGCCGGCCGAGGCGGCTGCGGATGTAGGCGATGATCAGCGAGACGAGGGAAAGGCTGGGGGCCGGCGCCGGGCCGGCGGTTGAGTTCGGAGCCGCCGGTGCAACACCCGCCTGCGTCGCCGCGCCGCTCGCCGCCAGCTGGTTGCGCAGATTGGTTGCGAACTGATCGATCAGGACCTGGGCGACGCCGGCGATCACGCCCTGTGCCCGGCCATATTGCGCAACGGCCCCGGCGAGGTTGACGTCGGTCGTTACATGGACGCGGGTGCCTCCCGCATCCGGCGTGAGCTTGAACGACACATCAGCCGCCGCATTGCCGCGGCCCTTCAGCTCCGCGCCGGACGCCTTGACGCGCGCCAGATGCGCCGTTTCGTCGATCTCGACGAACTGGGCCTTGCCCTGGAACGACACGGCGACGGGTCCGAGCTTGACATTGACCTTGCCCCGATAGGTCCGATCGTCCTCGACGCCGAGCAGTTCGGCCCCCGGCATGCAGGGCGCGATCGCCGGAATGTCGAGCAGGACACGCCAGGTTTCGCCTGGCGGCAGGGCGACGGTGAAGCTGTTCTCGATCTTCATGACCGCTCCTTCAGCCGTAGCATTGTTCGAAGATGGCGCGGGCCTGGGCGACGCTGGTGCGGCGCACGCCCGGCTGATGGATGAGGTCGCTGTCGCGCACGACGCGGTCCGGCATCGCGCCGCCATAGAGGCCAGGGATCGCCGCCTCCGCCATCTCGGCGAGCCGTTCGCGCGGCAGCTGCTCCGGCGAGAAGGCCGTGGGGAAGCCGATATCGTCGAAGAGGGCGAAGAGCGCGGCGCGGATCGCCGCGACGGTTTCGGCGAGACCCACCCCCGACCGGGCACCGAGCGCGATGGCGAGCTTCTCCGCCTTGGCCGGCGCGACCGGGGCGTTGAAGGCGACGATCCGCGGGATGAGGACGCCGACGCCGATGGCATGCGGCAGGTCGAGCCGCGCCTCGAGCGGCAGCGACAAGGTATGGGCGAGGCCGAGGCGGCTGTTGCCGCAGGCGATGTTGGCGATTGCCGAAGCGAGCAGATTGTCGGCCCGCGCCGCCATGTCGTCGGACAGGATCGACCGTCGCATGCTGCTGGCCTGCAAGCGGACGGCTTCCAGCGCCAGCGCATCGGTCAGCGGTGTCGCCAGCGAGGAGAACAGCGCCTCGACGGCATGGGTCAGCGCATCCACCGCCGAGGCCGCCGCGGCGCGCGGTGGCAATGTCTCCAGGGTGACGGGATCGAGGATCGCGGCCTGCGGGAAGCTCAGCGGTCCGCCGCCGACGAGCTTGCGGTGGCTCGCCTCGTCCTTGACGAGAGTGAACTGCGAGACCTCGGAACCCGAACCGGCCGTGGTCGGTACCATGATCATCGGCAGGGCCGGCGCGCTGAAATTCGCAACGCCGGTCATGTCGGCGAAGCTGCGGCCATTGGGGGCGACGATGGCGATGCCCTTGCCGGTGCACATCACCGAGCCGCCGCCGATCGAGATGATGCCGTCGCGGTCCTCCCGGCGCACCCGCTCGGCCTGTGCGTCGACATGGGAGAGGCGGGCATCGATGCCGCACTCCTCGAAGGTCGCGACGTCGCAGCCGGCCTCCTTCAGCGCGGCGAGCGCCTGCCCGTAGAAGGGCGTCGCCGCGATCGCGGGATCGGACACGACGAGCGGGCGATTGATGCGATTGGCACGAACGAGTTCCGGCAGGCGGGACAGGGCGCCGGGGCCGTGGACCAGCCGCGTCGGCATGTAGAAATTCGCGATCATGATGTTGTCTTCCATGGATCGTTGGGGCGGGCGCGACCGCGGACCGGCCGCGCCCCGGCCGTCTCAGTTCGCGTGCTCGGCGGCGTACTTGGCCGCGAGCTCGCTGGAGAAGTTGGTCTTCACCCCTTCAAGGCCGTAGGGCTTGGCCTTGTTGACCTTGAACAGGCTGGAGGTCAGCGGCGGCCGGCGCTTCTCGACCGGGCCGAAGACATGGTCGCCGGTAATGCCGTCGAAGCTCATCGAGGCGATCGAGTCATAGGCCTTGGCCAGGCCGGAATGGCTGAGGTCGCCGCTCTTGATCGCAGCTTCGAGCACCTGCGTTGCTGCCTGCGCCGCCTTGTATCCGATGGTGAAGAAGAAATCGGGCTTGGCGTCGGGCGCGTATTTCTTCTGCAGCTCGACCAGTCGCGCCATGCCGGGCACCGAGGCATCGCCCCATTCCGGCCCCTCGCTGGCGACCACGAGGTTCTTCTCCATGTAGCTGTAGGCCGGGCTGTCGGTCAGCACGCCGGACCAGGTCGGGAACTGTCCGAGCCAGAGCGGCGCGAAGTTGATGCGCACCGCATTGCCGACCATGCGCACCCATTGCGGCGGGATGGTCGTGACGTAGACGACCTCGCAATTGGCCGCCTTGAGCTGGGCCATCTGGCCGCTGAAATCCTGATCGGCGATCGAGAAGCGCACGACCGCGCCGATCTTCGCACCGAGGTTCTTCGCGGCGAACTCGATGCCTTCCAGGCCCGCCGCACCGTAGGGGTCGTCGCGGATCAGGCCACAGAGGGTCTTGCCCTTCTGCCCGCCCTCGTTCCAGAGGTGGCTGACGGCGTTGATCGCCATGATCTGGTAGGGCGCGCCGACCGGCAGCAGCTGCTTCTCCTTGAAGAAGACGTAGTCGTAGCCGCCGGCGCCCACGACGATCTTGTCGTCGTTGCCCTGGGGCCGGACGGCGAGTGTCGTATGCGTGCCGCAGAGCTGCGCGCTCATCACGCCG
>JAEXUU010000395.1 GCA_023452965.1 Pseudomonadota bacterium
GCGCCGGCCGGCCCGGCCGGCAACGAATTGCCGGCGATCGAGCCAGCGCGACGCCGCTGAGCGCCTCGCCTTGCCGAGGGCAGCCCTCGATCCTGTCGTCTACTGCTGAACGGTGATGCCGTTTTCCTTGATGATCGTCGCATAGGTCGTGACGTAGCGGTCGATCACGGTCTCGAACTCGGCACCCGGCCGGGCCAGCACGGTGAAGCTCAGGGCCTGCAGCCGCTCCTTGACGTCCGGCCGCGCAAGCGTGGCGAGCCAGGCGCGCTCCAGAGCCGCGCGCGCCGGCGCCGGGGTGTCACGGCGCACCACGATTCCAAACCAGCTATCCGAGAGAAGATCGGGCAGGCCGAGTTCCGCGAAGGTCGGGACATCCGGAAGCTCGGGGACGCGCTTGTCGGCGGTGACCGCGAGCGCCGTGAGCTTGCCCTCAGCGATCGGCTGGACGACGTCAGGCAGGTTGCTGAGCGCGAAGTCGATCCGGCCGGCATAGAGGTCGACGAAGAGCTGCGAGGTGCCGTTATAGGGAACATGGGCCGCCTTGCCGCCGGCGAGCCGCAGCAAATGCTCTGCGCCAAGATGCGGCGAGGTCCCGATACCCGGCGAGCCATAGGTCACCGGGGTCCCGCCGTCGCGCAGACGCTTGGCGAAGCCTTGCCAGTCGACCTTCATCGAAGGCGCCACCGTCAGCACATGCGGCACCACCGTCGCCTGGACGAGCGGGGCGAAGGCGCGCTGCCAGTCGGCGGTGCGCGTCCGCAGGGTTATGTTCGCGGCGAAGCTGTTGGCGATCATCAGCATGGTGTGCCCGTCCGGCGGGGACTTCAGCGTCTCGGCGCCGGCGATTACGGTGGCCGCGCCGGCGATGTTCTCGACGACGACGGTCTGGCCGAGCGCGTCCTTGAGCCCCTCCTGGGCCAGCCGCGCGACCGGATCCATCGAGGTCCCGGCCGTGAACGGCAGGATCAGCCGCACCGGCTTCGTCGGCTTCCAGTCGGATTGCGCCCTGGCGATGGTCGGCAGGGCCAGCCCCGCCAGAAGAAGCGCACGTCGATCAAGCAACATCGGTTTTCTCCGGGCTGAGCCTCACCAGGGATGCGCCCCTGCGACCTCCCCTTCGGTCGCGCAGGGCATTTGATCCTGCGATGGCAAGGCGCGGTCGCCTCGTCATCGCAGCAACCGCTCCGGCTGATGCGTTCCCGATCCGGCAACGCATAGGGCCGGACCGGGTCTTCAGGCTTGCGTATCGATCACCACGTCCCGCGACAGGCCGCGCACATCCATCTCGTAGTCGAGCACCGCGACCGGCGGCCGCGAGAAATGCCAGACCAGATCGGCCCCGTTGCCGGTGACCGGCGCCAGCACGTCCGCCAGCAGCGGATGAATGTTCTGGACGGTGTAGACGTTCACCGCCGTGGCATCGCGCCAGTCGCGCCCGAGGCTGGCGAGCCGTCGCCCCATCTCGCCCATCACCCATTCCGCCTTGGCGCGCACGCCCTCGTCGGAGACGTCGCCCAGCCGGATCGTCCCTTCCGCATAGCTCGCCGCCCCTTCCGGCGCCTCGCCGCTACCGGCGACGATGAAGCTCGGGCGCGCCGAGGCATCGGCAACGGTGTAGCTGAAGGCGTGCAGCGATACGGTCGCCGGCTTGCCGAGCTCCGGGCAGATATTCGTCCGGGCAACCGGATTGACCTTGCCCTGGAGCAGGCCCCACTGCTCGAGCCGCGAAGCATAGACCTTGTTCAGCGCCGCAAAGCCCGCCTCGGAGAACGGCTCGGGCGAGCGCAGCTCACAGGAACAGAACGCCGTCAGCGGCCTGCCGATGCGCTTCAGATGGGCCTCGATCGCCGCAAGGCCCTGCTCCAGCGGAAGCGGCGCGGACAGGCGCGCCCGCTCGATCTGGAAGCCCGGCTCGGCCACGACGCCGCCGGAATACTGGAAAACCGCCGGAATGAACCGGAAGCTGCCGTCTTGACTGAGTTGGGTCGAATACATCGGATCGGCTCCTAGCCACGTTCTGTCGATATTTTTGAAGGCGGTTCGGCCGAGCAGCCAGATCGGAATCGCAGAACGAATGTTGCCGCTTCGGCAACGCTGGACTAGCTTTCGGAGCGGCCGGCGGTCAGGCCACGAGGCGCTTTCCGATGTCGCTCACCCGCTACAGGTACTTCGCCGCGGTCGCCGATCAGGGCTCGGTACGCGAGGCCGCGGACGCGCTGCGTGTCGCGCCCTCCGCGATCAGCCGCCAGATCGCCGGGCTCGAAGAGGAGTACGGCACGGCGCTGTTCGAGCGCCGAGCGCGCGGCATGCGGTTGACCACGGCCGGGGCCGCAGTGCTCGAGACCGCGCGCACCATCCTCGACTGCGTCCAGCATGCACGCTCCACCATCGAAGAGCTGCAGGGCGTGAAGCGCGGGCATGTCCGCGCCTGGACCGTCGAAGGCGCGATCGACGACTTCCTCTACCCCGCGCTCGCCGGCTTCTCGGCCGCCCATCCCGCGGTGAGCTTCGAGGTGATGATCGCCAGCTCCGACCAGCTCGTGCAGCGCCTGCTCGACGACGAGGCGGATATCGCGGTGGCGTTCAATCCGATCCTCCACCGCAACATCCTGTCGCTGGCCGAGGTACCCGACCCGCTGGTCGTCGTCGCGCATCCCGGCCATGGCTTCGCGACACGGCAATCGGCGACCATCGCCGAGCTCGCGGAGATGCAGCTTGCCCTGCCCGACCGGACCTTCGGCCTGCGACGCCTCATCGACGATGTCGCGGCGACGACAGGGGTCGCGCTCAAGCCGGCCGTGGTCACCAACTCGATCGCATCGCTGCGCTCCTTCGCGCGAGCCGGCATGGGCGTCAGCGTGCTGACGACCTTTGCGAGCAGGCGCGATATCGCGGAAGGTCACCTGGTCGCGGTGCCGATGCTCGGCCGCAACCTGCAGAAGGCCTGCGTCAAGATCTGCGTGCGCAAGGACCGGCGCCTGTCGCCGGCGGCCGGCGCCCTCGCCCAGCATCTCGCCCGCAGCGCGCGCAAATATGGCTATGCCCGCTTCAAGGCCGCGACCGGCCCCTCTTAACCTGCTGTTATCCTTGACGGGCTAGCGTCCCCACGGATGGAAGCGGCACCGTGCCGCCTGTCCTGTCGCGTCGGATTGAGTAGCGTCTTGCGTATCCTGCGATCCCTCAGCTTCGGCATCGGCCTGGCGGCGATGAGCCTGGCACTGGGCTATGCCCCGCCGGCCCTGGCCGCCAATGCCGAGCTGCGCGGCGAGGCGATGCAGGCGGGCTTTGGTCGCCTTGCCTTCACCTTCGACGAGCCGGTGACGACGCGGGTGCGCGTTTCCAATGGCGTGCTGGTTGTCGGCTTCAGCCAGCCGGTGAAGATCGATCCGAGCCGCATCTCCCGGGAGCTGCCGGCCTATATCTCGCTGGCGCGGATCGATCCCGATGGAAGGGGCCTGCGCTTCGCGCTCGCCCGGACCTACCGCGCCAACCTGCTCGAAGCGGGCGACCGCGCCTTCGTCGATCTCCTGCCCGAAAACTGGGTCGGGCAATTGCCGGGCCTGCCGCCCGAAGTCCTCGCCGAGCTGACCAAGCGCCTGCGCCTCGCCGAGTCGCGGGCTCGCGACATCGCCCGCGCCCCGGCCCCCGAGCCGAAGCCTCTCGGCTTCCGCACCGTGCGCCTGCCGACGCTCGACCGGCTGATGTTCACGGCGCCGGCCGAGGCTCAACTGAGCCCACGCCTCGAAGACGGCCGCCTGACGCTCGCCTTCGACCAGCCGCTGCAGATCGAGGCGGGCAAGATCCGTGCGCTGCTGCCGGCCGACTTCACCCTCGAAAGCGCCAAGAGCGAGGGCGATCGCACCGAGTTCGTCTTCACCGTGCCGAAGGACCGCGAGCTGCGCAGCTTCCGCGACGATTCCGGCTGGACCGTCGATCTCGCCAACGCCGCGAAAGCCGGCGCGCTGACGCTGGCCGGGCTGGAAGCCGGGTCGCCGCAGCCAGCGGCGAAGCCGGCCGAGCCGCAGCCCGCAGTGGCGGCGCAGAAGCCCGATTCCGCCAGCAAGCCGGCGGCCACCGTTCCGCAGGCAGTAGCCTCGACCGCGCAGGCTACGCCGGCACCGATCGTAGCGCCCCCCGTGGTGGATCCCACGCCGAAGGACATTCAGGTCAGCTCCGCCGCCGATGGCGACGGCGGCCGGATCGACTTTCGCTTCCCGCGCCCGACCGGCTCCGCCGCCTTCGCCGAGCCCGGCCTCGTCACGCTGGTCTTCGACACCCGCGACACGCTCGACCCCGACAAGCTGAAGGGCGTGCTGCCCGGGCTCGTCCAGGACGTCACCGTCATCCGAGAGACAAAGGTCACCGTGCTGCGCCTGAAGACCGGCCGGCGGCAGATCACGCGCCTTTCCGACGATGGCACCACTTGGTCGCTCTCCTTCGGCGAGAAGCTCGGCAAGCCGGCCGTCGCACTGGCTCCGCGCCGCGATGCCGACGAGCGCGGCCAGACCGTGGTCGCCGTACCCGTTCCCGGCATGACCGGCGTGCACTGGCTGGAGAACCGCGATGGCGGCGCCCCGATGGCGGTCGCGACCGCGCTCGGCCCGACCCGCGCCGTCTCCAAGCCCTATCGCTTCGTCGAATTCGGCCTGCCCCAGACCGCCCATGGCGTCGCCGTCACCGCCCTCGCCGACGACATCATCGTGCGTGCCGGCACCGACGAGACCCTGATCGGCCGCAGTGGCGGGCTGGTCGTCAGCCTCGACGCCGGCAAGCCGAACGAGCCGGAAAAGAAGGCCGGCGAGAGCGCCGCCGCGCCGCTGCTCGACGCACAGCGCTGGTCGAGCCTGCGCACCGACGCCGTGCGCGAGCGGACGCAGGAACTGCTGCGCGACGTCGCCGATGCCTCGCGCAGCCGGAAATCCGAAGCGCGGCTGGCGCTCGCCCGTTTCCTGATCGCCAATGCGATGCTGCCCGAGGCGGCCGGGCCGCTCAACGCCCTCCTCGCCGACGACCCTGCCATGCGCGGCAACCGCGAGGCGCTGTTCCTCAAGGGCGTGATCGCCGCCCAGATGCACCGCCATGCCGAGGCGCTGAAGGCGTTCGAGGCCGGCCCGATCAAGGAGGAGGCCGAGATCGGCCTCTGGCGGGCGCTGGCCGAACAGCGCCTCGGCCGCAACGCCCCCGCCCTCGCCGGCTTTCGGCGAGCCGAGGCCGTGCTCGACGGCTACCCGCCCGACCTCCAGGCTCAGTTCCGGCCGGCCATGGCCCGCGCCGCGCTCGCCATGCAGGACACGCTGGTGGCCGAACGCCAGATCGCCCATCTCGCCGAACTGCCGGCGGACCTCGTCCCCGCCGAGGATCTCGCGCTGCTCCGCGCCATGCTCGACGACGCCAGCGGGCGGCCGGAAGTGGCGCTCAACGGCTATCGCGCGCTGTTCGACGCTCCGAGCCGACCTGTCGCCGCCGAAGCGCAGCTGCGCGCGGTCAAGCTCGCCCGCAACGAGAAGCGCCCCGAACTTTCGATCGACGAGGCTGCGGCCCGGCTGGAAACCGTCTCGGCGATCTGGCGTGGCGGCGAGGTCGAGATCGAAGCGCTGGCCGAGCTCGGGCGCATCTATGCGCAGCAGCAGCGCTGGCGCGACGCCTTCCAGACCGCGCGGCGCGCCAACGAGAACTTTCCCGATCACCCGGCGACGCGCCTGCTGCATGACGAGACCGCCCAGCGCTTCGAGGCGCTGTTCAGCGATCCCGATCTCGAGAAGCTGCCGCGCCTCGAGGCGCTGGCGGTGTTCTACGACTTCAAGGAGTTCCTGCCGGTTGGCCGACGCGGCGACGAGATCACCCGTCTCCTCGCCGACCGGCTGGTCGAGCTCGATCTGCTCGACCAGGCCGGCGACATCCTGCGCTACCAGATGGAGAAGCGCCTGACCGGCGCCGCCCGCTCCACCGTCGCCGCCCGTCTCGCCATGATCAGGCTGATGAACCGCAAGCCGGCCGAGGCGCTGCAGGCGCTGGTCTCGACACGGCTCGCCGAGCTGCCGGGGGACGTCAAG
>JAEXUU010000399.1 GCA_023452965.1 Pseudomonadota bacterium
ACATAGAAGGTCGGCGAACCTGGGATCTCGGTGTGGTTCTTGACCAGCTCCTGTACCTTGATCGAGGGCACGACCTCCCAGGGCACGACGCAGCCGTCGATGACGCGCTGGGCGAGCGATTCCGGCACCTGCGGGATCGGCATGCCGATGGCGTTGGCGCCGAGCGCGCGCAACGCCTCGCCGGCGAGACGGGTCGGGAAGCGCAATTTCAGACCCTTCAGGTCCTCCATCGTCTTCACCGGCTTGTTGGCGTGGATCAGCCCGTGGTCATGCGCCCAGAAGCAGATCGGCTTGATGTCCTTGAACTCGTCCTTGAGGTTCTGCTCGGCATAGTCCGTCAGCGCCAGCGAGTTCACCAGGGCGCGCTTGTTCGCGACGAAGGGCAGCTCGAACGCCTCGATGCCGGTGAAGCGGCCGGGCGTGTTGCCGGGCAGGGTCCAGACGATGTCGACGACGCCGTCACGCGCCTGGTCAAAGAGCTGCGGCGGCGTGCCGCCAAGCTGCATCGACGGAAAGATGTCGATCTTGATGCGGCCGTTCGAATCGGCCCCGACCTTGTCGGCCCAGGGCTTGAGGAACTTGGCGTGCCCGTTCGAAACCGGCGGCAGGAAGTGGTGCATGCGCAGCGTCACTTCCTGGGCGTTCGCCCTGGTGGCGCGCAGCACGGCCGGCGCGGCCACGGCCGAACCGGCCAGCGTCAAGAACTTGCGGCGGTCAAAATTCATCGGTCCCCTCCCCGGGATCGCGCTCGTTTCGTCTGCCCCTCGCGGGGCTTTTCCGCGCCCATGCCGGCCGCGTGCCCCGTCTCGGCCTGTCCCATGACGGCCAACGCCAAGACGAAGCAAGCCCGGTTCCCCCAGGAACCGGGCTTGCCCGACGAATTGGCTATGCCGCTGCTCAAGCCTGCGGCGGGATGCGCAGCACCCAACCCGGCATGATCAGGTCGGGATCCTTGACCGGCGGCGTATTGGCCTTGACGATCTCGGTGTACTTCGCGCCCTGGCCCTTGCCGTAGTGCACCTCGGCGATCTTCCAGAGCGTGTCGCCCTTCTTGACCGTGTAGAACACGGCGGCGGGCGCCTCCTTGTTGACGATCAGCTCCGATTCGACCGAGGCGACGCCTGTCGTGTTGCCGAGCGCCAGGATGATCTTCTCGGCCTCCTCGGTCGAGACGGCGTTGCCGCTGACCTTGACCTTGTCGCCCTCGACCTTGACCTCGACGCCGGCCGGCAAGCCGTGGCTCGCGAGCTCCTTCTGCAGCTCCTCGGAGGTCGCCGCCTTGGCAGGGCTAGACCCAAAAATCTTCGATCCGGCTTCCTTGATGAAACTGAACAGACCCATGGGGCGTCCTCCTGTGGCTGGATGCCCATCAAGCCTCCTCAGCGTCACAAGTTCAAGACGGAACTCGCGACGCCTCGATCCGGCCGGGCAAGCGCTTCCGCACGGCGCCGAAGACTGGCAGAAGCATCAGGGCCGACAGACCGGCCCCGGAGCGCGCTCGCCCTTGCGGGCTCTCCGTCCAATGGGGATATCGTTATGACCATGCTCACTCTCGATCAGGCCCGCACGATCGTCGACGGCGCGCTGAAGCATGCGCGCGAGCAGGGCTTCAAGCCGCTCGCCATCGCCGTGCTCGACGCCCGCGGCGCCCAGAAGCTCTTCGTCGCCCAGGACGGCACCAGCCTGAAGCGCGGCGAGATCGCGCTCGGCAAGGCCAATGGCGCGATAGCGCTCGGCGTCGGCCCGCGCACCCTCAACAAGATGGCGCTGGAGCGTCCGCACTTCATCAACGGCGCCTCGCTCGCCATCGGCGGCTCGCTCGTCCCGGTCCCGGGCGGCGCCCTGATCCGCGACACGGACGGCATTCTGCTCGGCGTCATCGGCATCTCCGGCGACACCTCCGATAATGACGAGGCCGCGGCGCTGGCTGGCATCGCCGCAGCCGGGCTGCTCGCCGACACCGGGGCCTGAGCCGCGCCGCCCCCGCGGCGGTGAGCCATGCAGCAATGCGGCGGCCGGGCTACGGCGTGTCGCATTGCGTTGCGGCGGATTTTGCGGCAACGGAAGGCGCCCGAGGCGAGGGCGCGCCTCCTCAGCCTCCACAGGATTGCATCATGACCGCCGCGACCGCCAACGAGAACCTGCCCGCCAGCGAGATCATCGAGACCGATGCGCTGATCATCGGCGCCGGCCCCTGCGGCCTGATCACCGTGTTCGAGCTCGGCCTGCTCGACATCAAGGCGCATCTCGTCGACATCCTGCCGAAGGTCGGCGGGCAGTGCGCGGAGCTTTATCCCGAGAAGCCGATCTACGACATTCCCGGCTTCCCGCTCGTCACCGGCCAGCAGCTGGTCGACAATCTGATGGAGCAGATCAGGCCGTTCGGACCGACCTTCCATCTCAACCAGATGATCGAGGCGGTCGAGGTGCTGGGCACCCCGGAGGCGCCGCGCTTCCGGCTGCGCACCGACGCCGGCACGGTCTTCGACGCCAGAACCGTGCTGATCGCCGCCGGCGGCGGCTCCTTCCTGCCGAAGAAGCCGCCGATCCCCGGCATCGAGGCCTATGAGAACCGCAGCGACGGCAGCGGCGTGTATTACGCGGTGCGCAAGATGGAGATGTTCCGCGACCGCGAGATCCTGATCGTCGGCGGCGGCGATTCGGGCCTCGACTGGACGCTCAACCTGCAGCCGCTCGCCAAACGCGTCACGCTGATGCACCGCCGCGACGATTTCCGCGCCGCGCCGCATTCGGTCGAGCAGATGCGTTCGCTCGTCGCCTCCGGCGCCATGGACCTGAAGATCGGTCAGATCACCGGCCAGCGCGGCGAAGGCGCGAACCTCGAGGCCGCGATCTGCCGCGACAATGCCAATGCCAGCTTCGAGGTTTCCTGCGATCCGCTGCTGCCCTTCTTCGGCCTGACCTTGAAGCTCGGGCCGATCGCCGATTGGGGCCTGAACCTCCACGAGAACCTGATCCCGGTCGACACCGAG
>JAEXUU010000419.1 GCA_023452965.1 Pseudomonadota bacterium
GTCGGGCCGTAGAGCATCTCGCGATCGTGCCGGTCCTTGATGCGCAGCATCTCCTTGCCATAGGCGTCGTAGCGCCCGCTCTCGCGCCAGAGATCGGCCGACTGGATCGTCGGCATCAGGATCTCGACGGCGCCGGCGCGGTTCTGCTCCTCGCGGACCACGGCGCTGATCTTGTTGAGGACGCGCAGGCCCAGCGGCAGCCAGGAGTAGATGCCGGCCGATTGCTGGCGGATCATGCCCGCGCGCAGCATCAGCCGATGCGAGACGATCTCGGCCTCCTTGGGCGTATCGCGCAGGATCGGCAGGAAATAGCGGGAGAGGCGCATCGCAGGGCTCTTCAGGAGGAGTTTGCGCCGGACGGCGCAGCGAGTCGGCAAGGCTTCAGAAACACCATCCCGGTCGCGAAATTGCAACCCGGCGAGTGCCTTAAACGCTGGACAGCGCCCTCACGCCTTGGTGGCGAAGGCAGCCTTCAGCGCGTGTTCGACCGGCGCCGGCACGAAGGCCGAGATATCGCCGCCCATGGCAGCGATCTGGCGCACCAGGGTGGCGGTGATATGGCGGGTCAGCGGCGTCGCCGGCAGAAATACCGTCTGCAGCTCCGGCGCCATCGCCGCATTCATGCCGACCATCTGCATCTCGTAGTCGAGATCGGTACCGTCGCGCAGGCCGCGGATGATGATGCTCGCCCCGGCCTTGCGAGCCGCGTCGACGGCCAGATCATCGAAGGTCACGACCTCGACGCTCGCGCCGGCCGCCTGCGCCAAAGGCTCCGCGACCACACGCAGCAGCGCGGCACGTTGCTCGACGGAAAGCACCGGCTTCTTTCCGGGATGGACGCCGATCGCGAGCACGAGCCGGTCGCATAGTTTGGACGCCGCCGCGATGACGTCGGCATGGCCGTTGGTCACGGGATCGAAGGAGCCGGTGTAGAAGGCGGTACGCATGCGCCAGCGTTAGCCAAAGCGCTGAGCGACGACAAGCGCTCAGGCGACGCGAAGTTCGGCGATCAGCCGGTCGACCCGGCCTTCGAGTGCCTGCGCCAGCCCAGTCAGCTCGTCCGCCGCGGCCAGCACGGCTTCGGCCGAGCCAGCCGTCTGGTGCGAGGCGAGCGCCACCTGCCCCGTCGCCTGGCCGATCTGGACGATCTCCTGCGTCGCGGCGACGACGTCGGCGGCAATGGCATGCGTCGCCTCGTGCTGGCGCAGCATGGTGTGCGCGGTGCGCCGCGTCGCCTCGCTCAGCTCCTGCACCATGGCCCGAATCCCGGCCATGCCTTCGACCGTGGCGGCGGTCGCCCGGTTCATCGCGTCGATCTGGAGCGCGATGTCCTGAGTGGCACCGGCGGTCTGGGTCGCGAGCGACTTCACCTCGGCGGCGACGACAGCAAAGCCCCGTCCGGCCTCACCGGCACGCGCCGCCTCGATGGTCGCGTTGAGCGCGAGCAGATTGGTCTGGCCGGCAATGGCCGAGATCAGGCCGACAACCTCGGAGACACGAGCCGCGCCCGTGGCCAGCCCGTCGACGACCCGGCTGACCTCGTCGGCGTGCCTATGCGCCTGCCCCGCCGTGAGATCGGACTGGCGGACTTCGGCCGACAGGCTGTCGACCGCACCGAGCAGATCCTGCGCCGCGCGCTCGATCGAGTGGACCCGGGCGATCGCGTTGCCGGTCGAGACATCGGCGTCGGCAGCGCCAGTCCTGGCCTCGCTGGCGCTCTCGCTGAGCTGGTCGGCGGTGGCGGCGAGCGCCCCTGCCGCCGTCGCGACGGACGCGCTGACGGTGCGCACCGATTGCTCGAGCTCGCCTGCAAGTTCGCCGAGAAGGCTGCGGCGATGCCGGTCGGCCTCGGCGCGGCGCGTCTCCTGCTGCGCCTCGCGCCATTGCGCCTCGCGCTGCAATGTCTCGCGGATCACGCCGATCGAGGCGGCGATGCCGCCGATCTCATCGCGCCGCTGGGCACCCGGTATCGGCTGGTCCGTGCGACCGGCTGCGATGCCGGCAAGCGCGTCGGAGAGCCCGCCGATCGGCCTCGCCACCGACCAGCCGAGCAGAATCGCAAAGCCGAGCAGAGGCGCCAGGACGAGCAGGCCCGCAGTGACGATCGCGCCCTGGATCTTGCCGACTACGGCGAAGGCGGTGCGTTCCGGCTCGGTGAGCCAGAGCTGCCAATGCCAGTCGCCGGCCGAGATCTTCTGGCCGCTGGCGACGAGGGGCGTGCCGTCAAGGCTCGACATCCGCAGCAACGCATCACCCGAAAGCGCGGCCAGCCGGCGCTGGTCGAGCGTATCGCGCGGCGCCGATGCCTCGCGGCGCGCGGAGGGGCTGGAACGCATGATGCCGTCATCGCCGATGACGAAGACACCGATCTCACCGACCCCGGCAGCATTGGCGCGGAGCACATCGTCGATCAGCCCGGAATTGACGGCGATGACGATGGTCCCGCTCTGCTCGGTTTCCCCGGATTCAGTGTCGTAGAAGGGCGCCGCCAGAAAAGCGCGTGGTTCGCCGCCGAACAGCTCGTAGGGCGCGAAATCGCGCAATATCTGCGTGCCGGCGGGCTTGTGGCGGGCCTCCTCGACCACATGGGCGAGCCCGGTATCGGCGAGCTGCGGATCGCTGAGGAGACGGCCGAATTCAGGGCCCTTGGTGACGCTGTAGACCACCCTGCCCTTCATCGAGACCAAGTAAATGTCGGCGTAGTTGAACTGCTTCAGAGCCGCCGCATAGGTCTCGTGGATCCGGACATGACGCCAGGAATAGCCATGCTGGTGGCCCTGCCCGGTCAGCGCGATGCGCTCGGCCGCGGGTCGCATCCCGTCTCCCTGATAGTGAGCGAGGATGCTGTTGAGATCATGCGAGCCGAGTTCCAGCCACTTGCCGAGCTCGTCCAGCGCCGAGACCGTATAGGCGCTGCGGGCCTGCACCGCGAGTTCGGACCGCAGCAGCACGAGTCGGCGTTCGATGGCGCGCGAATGGCTCTCGGCCAGCGCATGCAGCCGCGCTCGCGCCGCTTCATGGGCCCAGTTGGAGATGGCGAGATAGGCGGAGACACCGACGGCTATCGCTGCAAGACAGGCGAGCGCGAGCATGGCGGCGGGAAGCCGCACCCTTAGGCTGAACACTGCTCTGTATCCCCGCTCGATCTTCAGTCGATTGCGGGCGATACAACCCTAAGCCGGTTAACTTTGCTTGAAGCTGCCGGTTTGGCCCGTCGGAGCCCCCGCCTTGCCGCGGAGAGAGCCCGGGGACGGGGTCAGCGCCGCGAGTGCGGCGGCGCTGCCGACGACGACGGCCAGAAGAACGATGAAGACAGCCATGAGCGAAACGCGACGCCGACGCTGGACAAGAAAGCCGAGCTGCATGGATTGTTCTTTGCGAATCAGTGCGTTGCACGAAGCTTCGAGGTGCGGTAGCCGGCGGGCTCCAGCATGGCTGGAATATGTCGAATTCGTGTCTGCGCCCTCGCCGGCCATTTCGTGTTTGCATCGCGCCGACAAGTTTGCCTAAAGCCAGCCCATGCTCACCCTCAGCGATATCACCTACCGGCTCGGCGACAGGCTGCTGCTGGACAAGGCCGGCGCGGCGCTGCCGACAGGCGCGCGCGTCGGGCTGGTCGGCCGCAACGGCACCGGCAAGACGACCCTGTTCCGCATCATCACCGGCGACCTTTCGCCGGAAGGGGGCAGCGTCAGCCTGCCGCGGGGCATGCGCATCGGCGGGGTCGCGCAGGAGGCCCCCGGCGGACCGGAAACGCTGATCGAGGTCGTGCTGGCGGCCGATACCGAGCGCTCCGCGCTGATGAAGGAGTCCGAGACCGCGACGGACCCGCTGCGCATCGCCGAGATCGAGACCCGGCTCGCCGATATCGGCGCCCATTCCGCCCCGGCCCGCGCCGCGACGGTGCTCTATGGGCTCGGCTTCGACGAGGCCGCGCAGCAGCGCCCCTGCTCCGACTTCTCGGGTGGCTGGCGCATGCGCGTCGCGCTCGCCGCGGTGCTGTTCTCCGAGCCCGACCTGCTGCTGCTCGACGAGCAAACCAACTATCTAGACCTCGAAGGAACGATCTGGCTCTACTACTATCTCGAGCGCTATCCGCATACCGTGCTGGTTGTCAGCCATGACCGCGAGT
>JAEXUU010000426.1 GCA_023452965.1 Pseudomonadota bacterium
CCCCTATTACCTGAACACCTCGCCGGAATTCGCCGCCAAGAAGCTGCTGGCTGCCGGTGAGCGGCGCATCTTCGATTTCGCTCGCGTCTTCCGCAATCGCGAGCGCACGGCGCTGCATCATCCCGAGTTCACCATGCTCGAATGGTACCGGGTCGGCGAGCTCTACGAGGCGCTGATGGCCGATTGCGCCGAACTGCTGGCGGAGGCGGCCCGCGCCGCCGGTGTGTCCCGCTTGCGCTGGCGCGGTGCCGAGGTCGATCCTTTTGCCGAGCCCGAGCGCCTGACCCTTTCCGAGGCTTTCGCCCGCTATGCCGACATCGACCTGATGGCGACGATCGCGGGCGTCGGAGCGACGGATCGCGAAGCGCTGGCGCAGCAGGCCCGCGGCGCCGGCATCAGGCTGGCCGAGGACGATAGCTGGTCCGATATCTTCAGCCGCGTCCTTGCCGAGAAGATCGAGCCGCATCTCGGCCGCGGGCGCGCCACCATCCTGTGCGAATACCCGATCTCCGAGGCGGCGCTGGCGCGGCCGAAGCCCGGCGATCCGCGCGTCGCCGAGCGTTTCGAGTTGTTTGCCTGCGGTGTCGAGCTGGCGAATGCCTTCGGCGAATTGACCGACCCGGCGGAGCAGCGCCGACGCTTCGAGGCGGACATGGACGAGAAGGAGCGCATCTATGGCGAGCGCTATCCGATCGACGAGGACTTTCTCGCGGCGCTCGCCGAGATGCCGCAAGCCTCCGGCATCGCACTCGGCTTCGACCGGCTGGTGATGCTCGCGACCGACGCGCGCCGCATCGACGACGTGCTCTGGACGCCGGTCGCGCAACCGGGCAGGGCAGGACGATGACGATCCACCAGCCGCCCGGTCAACCGCTGAAGACGGTCGACGCTCTCGTCGAGCGAGGCCTCGTCGCGCCCGCCAGGCGCGAGGGCTTGGCCGAGGTCGCCAAGCGCTACGCGGTTTCGGTGACGCCGGCCGTCGCGGCGCTGATCGACCCGGCCGACGCGGCCGACCCGATCGCCCGCCAGTTCGTGCCGGATGTCGACGAGCTCAGGACCCTGCCGGAGGAACTCGCCGATCCGATCGGTGACGAGGCGCATTCGCCGATCGACGGCGTGGTCCATCGCTATCCCGACCGTGCCTTGCTCAAGCTGGTCCACGCTTGCCCGGTCTATTGTCGCTTCTGCTTCCGTCGCGAGATGGTCGGCCCCGGCGGCGATGCGCTGACCGGCGAGAAGCTCGACGCGGCGCTCGCCTATCTCGCTTCCCGCCCGGAGATCTGGGAGGTGATCATGACCGGCGGCGACCCCCTGATCCTCTCCGCCCGGCGCCTGCGCGAGGTCGGCAAGCGGCTCGCTGCGATCCCGCATATCAAGGTGGCGCGCTGGCACACGCGCGTGCCGATGGTCCAGCCGGAACGTGTCACCGAGGACTACGCCAGGGCGCTGCGTGTGCCGGGCAAGGCGAGCTATGTCGCGGTCCACGCCAACCATCCCCGCGAATTCACCCCGGCGGCGCGCGAGGCGCTCGCCCGGCTCGCCGATGCCGGCCATGTCCTTGTCAGCCAGAGCGTGCTGCTGAAGGGCGTCAATGCCGATGTCGAGACGCTCTCGGCGCTGATGCGCGCCTTCGTCGAGAACCGGGTCAAGCCCTACTACCTGCACCATCCCGATTTCGCGCCTGGCACCAGCCATTTCCGGCTCTCGCTGGCAGAAGGGCAGGCCCTCGTCAAAAGCCTGCGCGGCAACCTTTCCGGCCTCTGCCAGCCGACCTATATCCTCGACATCCCCGGCGGCGCCGGCAAGATCCCGGTCGGCCCCGCCTTTCTCTCGGGCTGCGAGACGCCCGGCTCGCAGGGGTTTGCCGAGGATCGCCATGGCGATCTCCACGCCTATCCGCCGGTGTGACGGCCCTTTCGGTCGCAATGCGATCGTATTAGACTAAGTCCGTCGGACTAAGTTCGGATTTGCCATGAAGACGGTGAACATTCACGAGGCCAAGACCAATCTGTCGCGGCTGGTCGAACGCGTGGCGCAGGGCGAGAGCATCGTCATCGCCCGGGCAGGCAAGCCGTTGGTCAAGCTCGTGCCGCTCGACGAGGGCGAGCGTCCAGCGCCACGGCGTCTCGGTTTTATGGCCGGCGAGATCAGCGTGCCCGACGATTTCGACACGATGGGCGCCGACGGCATCGTCGAGATGTTCGAAGGTCGTTCGTGAGGCTGCTTCTCGATACGCATCTGCTGCTGTGGGCTGCAGGCCGGCCGGATATGCTGTCATTCGAGGCCCGGGCGCTGATCGGGGATGCCGGAAACGAGCTCAACTTCAGTGCGGTCAGCCTGTGGGAAATCGCGATCAAGAACGGGCTCGGGCGGAGCGATTTCTCGGTGAAATTGCCGGCCCTGCGGCGTGGCCTGCTGGAGAACGGCTATCGCGAGCTGCCCGTGCTTGGCGAGCATGCTCTCGCATTGGATGCCCTGCCACCCCATCATAAGGATCCGTTCGACCGCATGTTGGTCGCGCAGGCCCGTATCGAAGGCATTGTCCTTTTGACCTCGGACGCGACGCTCGCGCGCTATGGCGAGCCGGTCCGGAAAGTTTGAGCGGAGACCCCTATGCAAGACAAGATGCCGATCGCGATCGTCTCCGATCTCGCCTGCCCCTGGTGCTTCATCGGCAAGGC
>JAEXUU010000442.1 GCA_023452965.1 Pseudomonadota bacterium
TTGCCGCAGCCGGAGGGGCCGACGATCGAGACGAATTCGCCGGCCGGCACGTCGAGCGAGATGTCGTGCAGCGCCGTATGCTGCGAGCCGGCATAGAGGTCGAAATAGGTCTTGGAGAGCGATTTCAGGCTGAGCGATTTCACTGTGTCACCAGTCCCCAGCGACGCCCCGTCGCCCGCTCGATCGGAGCCAGCACCCAAGCGTCGACAATGTACCAGAGGATGCCGAGCACGATCATGCCCAGCACGATTTCGACCACGGAGCCGGCCCGGCGCGCATCGAACATCATGAAGCCGATGCCGCTGGTGCCGACGATCATCTCCGCGGCGATCAGCGCGCGCCAGCCATAGCCGAGCCCGTTGCGCAGGCCGGTGATGATGTTCGGCAGCGCGCCGGGGATCACCACCTCGGTCAGCACTCGCGCAGGCGTCGCGCCGAGGCTCTGCGCCGCGCGGTAGAGCTCGACCCGCACCGAGCGGACGCCGAGCACGGTGTTGAGCACCACCGGAAAGAGCACGGTGTAGACGATGATGATCGTCATCGTCGTCATGCCGAAACCGAACCAGATGATCAGGATCGGCAGCCAGGCGATGTCGCCGATCGCCTGGAAAAACAGCAGGATCGGCCAGAGCGCGGTGTAGGCCCGCTTGCTCAGCCCGATCAGCAGGCCGAGCGGGATGCCTAGCGCGATGCCGACGGCCACTCCGGCGGCAAGCCGGGCGACGCTGTCGCCGAGATATTCCGGCAGGATGCCCTTGTAGACCAGCGCGCCGAAGGCCCGCATGACATCCATCGGCGAGGGGAAGAAGGCCGGCGGAAACGGCCCCCAGGCCGCGACACCCCACCAGAGCGCGACGACCGGGACGAAGGGGGCGAGCGTCTGCAGCACCGGCCATTTGGCGGAGGTGCGGACCCACCAGCTCCAGAGGACGAGGGCGGCGTTCATGCGCGCACCAGCCCCCAGCGCTCGATGGTCGCCCGCTCGAGCGGGGCCAGCAGCAGCCGGTCGATCAGCAGCCAGAGCGTACCGATCACGATCATGCCGAGGATGATCACCTCGGTCTGGTAGAAGTCGCGCGCGACGAACAGCATGTAGCCGAGGCCGACATTGGTCGCGATCATCTCGGCCGCGATCAGGCCGCGCCAGGCGAAGCCGAGCCCGGTGCGGATGCCGGTGACGATGTTCGGCAAGGCGCCGGGGAGCAGCACGTCGCTCAGCATGGCGTGCCGGCCCGCGCCGAGCGACGCCGCCGCGTTGCGGATCGGCATTGGGATGGTCGAGACACCGAGCAGCGTGTTGTAGACGACGACGAAGAAGACAGCGTTGAAGATGACGAAGACGATCGCGCCGAAGCCGTAGCCGAACCAGAGCGTCGCGATCGGGATCCAGGCGATGCCGGCGAGGACGGAGAAGAAGCGCAGCAGCGGCGTGAGGAAAGCCGAGACGCCCTTGCTGATCCCCATCAGGATGCCGAGCGGCACGGCGACGATGATCGCAAGCACGGTGCCGATGGCGACGCGGGCCAGGCTGGTCGCAACATGGGTCAGCAGGGTGCCGTCACGCAGGCCGGCGATGCCGGCGGCGAAGACGGCGGAAACGCTCGGGAAGATCTGCGGCCTGACCTCGAATGCGGGAACGACCACCGCCCAGATAACGACCAGGAAAGCCAAAGGCGCGACAAAAGTCAGCGCCCCCGCCACGCGGTTGCCTGCGACCATGCATCCTCCCTGTTCGTGCGCCATCGGCCCACGAAGCGATCGATCCGCCCGCACCGCGAAGGTGAGTGCAAATTCCCTATGCGCGTCTCCTGCGGCGGTTCGGTCGAGCGAACCTGAAGACTGCGCATCTTGCATACAAGAGAGTATAGGCGGGGTTTCCCTGCGGCAAGCAGCATCTTGCGAATACCCCGATCGCCTTGGGGAAGCCGGGGCGGCGAGCATGCTCCTCGCGTCCGGGCGTCGAGCATCTGTGACTGGGGTCACAGAGGCCAAACGTGCTTCTCTGTAGCGACCGCCGGAAAGGCTCCCCTCGCTCGGAACGCCGGGAGCACCTGCCGGCCGCTCAAGGCGGAATGTTCGACGAAGGGCCCGAAAAGAGCAGGTCGCTGCGACGACACGGCTCGGCTTGGTTCAGCAGTGCCGCGGTTTTCGAAGGAAGCGACGGCGATGGTCGGCTTTTTCGGCTATATCTGGCGCAACAGCCGCCGCGAGCAGATCAAGCTCATCGGCATCGTCGTCCTGTCCCTGCCGTTCTACTATCTTTCACTCGACGTACCCCGTCACATCATATCCGACGCATTGCAGGGGCAGGCGTTCGTCGGCGGCCGGGATACCGCCCGGCTGTTTCACCTCGCTTTGAATCTGCCGGAGAGCTTCGGCGGGCCACGGATCCTCTTCGAAGGCATATGGCTCGACAGGCAATCCTATCTCTTTGCGCTGTCGGGGCTTTTCCTGCTGCTCGTGCTGATCAGCGGCGGGTTCAAAAATGTCATCAACATGCGAAAGGGCGCGTTGGGCGAACGCCTCTTGCAACGCCTGCGTCTCGATCTGTTCTCGGCGATCCTGCGATTCAGGCCCGAGATGCTCCAGCGCATCAAGCCTCCCGAAGCGGCGACGATCATCAAGGACGAAGTCGAGCCTATCGGAGGTTTCGTCGGAGATGCCTTCGTGCAGCCGGTTTTCCTGGCCGGCCAGGCCCTGACCGCGCTCGCCTTCATTCTCGTGCAGAACGTCGCGCTCGGCCTGATCGCGGCCAGCATGATCCTGGTCCAGGGCGCCATCATTCCGCGCCTGCGGCGCGAGCAGATCCGCCTCGGGCGGCAGCGGCAGATCGAGTCGCGTGCCTTCGCCGGCAAGATCGGCGAGGTGGTCGAGACCATGGCGGAGGTGG
>JAEXUU010000475.1 GCA_023452965.1 Pseudomonadota bacterium
TCCTTGGCGAGGCGGACGGTCATCAGGTTCTTCGAGAACTGGATGCCGTAGCGCAGCGTGCGCGGCCCGGTGAACTTGCCGTCATAGTTGCTCGGCGCCCAGACGCCGAGCCCGCCGCCCTGGTCGACCTCGATCGGCGCGTCGAGCACGATGCTGGACGGGGTGTAACCATTGTCGAGCGCGGTCGCATAGACGAAGGGCTTGAAGGACGAGCCGGGTTGCCGCAGCGCCTGCGTCGCGCGGTTGAACTCGGACTGGTCGTGCGAGAAGCCGCCGACCATGGCGAGCACGCGGCCGGAGAACGGATCCATCACGGTGATGGCGCCGTTCACCTCCGGCATCTGGCGCAGACGCACCTGCCCCGGCTTGCCGTCGATCGGCTCGACATAGACGACGTCGCCGACCGAGACAGCCTGCGACACGCGCGTGCGCCGCGTCCAGCGAATGCCTTCACCGCCGAGCGTCGCGGTCTCGCGCTCCGGCCGGAGATGGCCCGAGGCTTCGCGGATCGGCTGCAGGCCGACGCGGGCACTGTCGCCGGCGACATCGAGCACGACCGAAAGCCGCCAGGGCTTGACGTCGCCGAGCACCGGCAGTTCGCCGATCGCGACACCCCATTCGCGGCCCGCGAGATCGAGCTTCTGCATGGCGCCGCGCCAGCCGCGCGCCTCGTCGAAGCGCACGAGCCCGTCGACAAGCGCCTTGCGCGCCATCAGCTGCATCTTGGGATCGACCGTGGCGCGGACCGAGAGACCGCCCTCGAGCAGCTTCTTCTCGCCGTAACGGTCCTGCAGCTCGCGGCGGATTTCCTCTGCGAAGAAGCCGGCGGCGATGTTGTTCGGCGACACGGTGCGCGGATTGACGCCGAGCGGCTGGTTCTTGGCGGCGTCCGCCTCGGCCCGCTTGAGCACGCCGTTCTCGGCCATGCGGTCGAGAACGTAGTTGCGGCGCTCGATCGCGCGCTCACGATTACGGAATGGGTGCAGGTCGGTCGGCGCCTTCGGCAGCGCTGCGAGATAGGCGGCCTCCTGAGCGTTCAGCTCATGCACCGACTTGCCGAAATAGTTCAGCGCCGCGGCAGCGACGCCATAGCTGCCCTGCCCCGGCGCCGGCGCGCCGAGATAGATCTCGTTGAGATAGAGTTCGAGGATCTTGTCCTTCGAATAGGTCGACTCGATGCGCAGCGCGATCAGCGCCTCGCGGATCTTGCGCTCGATGCTCTGCTCGGAGCCGACGAGGAAGTTCTTCGCCACCTGCTGGGTGATGGTCGACGCGCCCTGCGGCCGGCGGCCGGAGCCACGATTGCGGAAATTCGAGATCGCGGCGCGCGCCAGACCTTCCGGGTCGACGCCGAAATGCTTGTAGAAGTTCTTGTCCTCGGCTGAGAGGAAAGCGTCGATGATCAGCTTCGGTACCGCCTGGATGGGCAGATAGAGCCGGCGCTCCCGAGCGAACTCGGCGATCAGGCTGCCGTCACCCGCATGGACGCGGCTCATCACCGGCGGCTCGTAATTCCGCAGCTGGGCCGAATCGGGAAGGTCCTTGGAATAGTGCCAGACGAGGCCGGCCGCTCCCGCGACACCGATCACGAAGAGGATCGTGCCGGCGGCGAACGCCCACCCGAAAAGGCGCAGAATGAACCGCATCGAGAAACTTGACCTCGTCTAGCGGCAGCGGCGTCGCTCGAATCGACGGCATGCCCTGCCCGGGTGATCGATCTTTAACTTCACTCTATAACATGGCGGAAATGGCGGAACCGTGGCTGTAAGACCACAAAGCCTCATCTTCGGCCCCGCTACGTCACCGCCGGCTCTCTGCTGCCTTGCCCGGGGGCTGGGTACGCTCGAAATACTGGTCGACCGCGCCCTGCACCGCAGTCACGGCCTGCGCCCGCCAGCTTTCGGAGTTCAGGAGCTCTGCGTCCTTCGGGCTCGACATGTAGCCGAGCTCGATCAGCACCGACGGCACGTCCGGCGCGGTCAGCACCCTGAAACCTGCCGAACGCAGCGGCACCTTGTGCATCTTGACGGAGCCGCCGAGCTTTTCGACGAGATTGCGCGCGAACATCGCCGAGAAGCCGCGCGTCTCGCGCTTGGCGAGGTCCATCAGGATGCCGGCGACGTCCTGCACGTCCTCGCTGGCGTCGAGGCCGGCGACCGCATCGGCCTGGTTTTCCTTGGCGGCGAGCCGCGCGGCCTCCGCGTCGCTCGCCCGCTCCGAACCGGTATAGATCGTGGCGCCCCGGACATCCTGCGCCTGCGTCAGCGAATCGGCGTGGATCGAGATGAACAGATGCGCCTCGACGCTGCGGGCGATGCGCACGCGGTCGCCCAGCGGCACGAAGCTGTCATCGTGCCGGGTCATGATCACGCGGTAGCGCCCCTGCGCCTCGAGCTGTTCCTTGAGCTTCAGGCCGAAGGCCAGCACGACCGACTTTTCCGCGATGGAGGCAACGACAGCACCGGGATCGATGCCGCCATGGCCGGGATCGATCACCACGATCCGGCGCTGATCGCCCTCGGACTTGGACTCGACCGGGACGTGAGGCAGCTGAGCCTTGGCCGCGGCGGCGCGCGCCAGCGCAACGAACTCCTCGCGGCTGGTGCGCTTCAGTTCGATGACGAGCTCTCCGAAACCGCCGCGGAGAGGCTTCACCGAGACATCGGAGACTGCGGCCGGCTGTGCGAGGTCGAGGATCAGCCGGGCCCGGTCCGGCGTGAACAGGCCGTAGCGGAAGCCCGAAACGAAGCCGGCGGACCTACGCGCATTCGAAGCCGGAATCTGGAAATTGACCGATGGCAGGTCGACGATGACGCGGTCCGGCCCGGCCATCACGAAGGCGCTGGCCGTGACGGGCTGCGACAGGGTGAGCACCAGCCGCACCGTCTCGCCCTGAGCTTCGATTCGCGCCTCGCTCGCGACCGGGAACTCGCTGGTCGCCCGCCCCTGAGGATTGGCCGCCGCGCCCCCTGCCATGACCAGCGCGGCAAGCAGTAGCGCCGGACGCAAAAAACGCCCCGCCACGTCGCAGAGACGGCCGGCGACCGCGTTAGCGGAAAGATGAAGGCCCGCGGACAGGGGCAGCTCCTACATTTGCGGAGGCAATGCTTAAGGACTCTTAACCATAGCGCTGCGACCCGTTGACAATCGGTTACCACGTCGAGCCTAGCCCGGAAACCGGCCGATTTCTTGTCCCGGCGCGTTCTCCCTTGCCAAATGCGGCAAGCTGTCTGTAATGGAGTCGGTCGCATCGTGATGGCTTCCGCCGCGCGCAACAGGGTCGCAATAACCCGTTGACGCCCGACGAAAAAGCCAACCGGTCCGGTCGCTCGAAGCGATCAGGATCGGCGCGAAGGCGGCTAGCAACAGATCGTCCGCGGACGGGCCGGCGTCAGGCAGAAATCGACGCCGGGTTCGGCATTCCGCGAGCGTGTCAACGCGGTGCGCTTCGCCTTGCGGCAGGTGCGTCGCAGGTCAAAGGTAAGAT
>JAEXUU010000480.1 GCA_023452965.1 Pseudomonadota bacterium
TCTTCGCCAATTCCTATGGCGACCGGCTGTTCGGCGTCGCCTCGGACCGGCGGATCTTCGTCGCCACCGGCATCTTCATCGCCGCCTCGCTTTTGGCGCTGGCGCTGTCGAAGATCCTGATGAACCATCTGCCGCGCATGGCGATCGTCAACGCGGTGGTGGTCACTGTGTTCGGCGGCCTGACCATCGCGCTCGACGATGCCTTCTTCATCAAGGTCAAGCCGACCATCGTGAACGCGCTGTTCGGCTGCGTGCTGCTGGGCGGGCTCTGGTTCGGCCGGTCCTTGCTGGCGCTGGTGCTCGACAGTGTGCTGCAGCTCGACGCGGAAGGTTGGCGCAAGCTGACGCTGCGCTGGGGCCTGTTCTTCTTCGTGCTGGCGGCGCTGAACGAGCTGGTCTGGCGGACCCAGAGCCAGGATTTCTGGGTCGCCTTCAAGGTCTGGGGCGTGATGCCGCTGACCATGATCTTTGCGCTGGCCCAGACGCCGCTGATCCTGAAGCACGAGATCAAGCGCGAGGGCGCGGCGGAGTAAAGCTTCTGCACTGTCATTCCGGGGCCTCGCAAAGCGAGGAGCCCGGAATCCACGACTGGCTTGTGCGCTGTCGATCTCGCGATGAAGGGTTCGCCCCGTCGCGGGTTCCGGGTTCGCCGCTGCGCGGCGCCCCGGAATGACAAGCGGGGAGCGGCCCTATTTCGGCGCGAGGCGGATCGCGCCGTCGAGGCGGATCGCGGTGCCGTTCAGCATGTCGTTCTCGACGATGCTCTTGACCAGCGCGGCGTATTCGGCCGGCCGGCCGAGGCGCGAGGGGTGCGGCACCGAGACGGCGAGCGAAGCGCGGGCATCGTCGGGCAGGCCCGCGAACATCGGCGTCTCGAACAGGCCGGGCATGATCGTCACGATGCGGATGCCGACCCCGGCGAGGTCGCGGGCGACCGGCAGGGTCAGGCCGACGACGCCGGCCTTGGAGGCGGCATAGGCCGCCTGGCCGATCTGGCCGTCCTCGGCGGCGACGGAGGCGGTGCAGACGAAGACGCCGCGGCCGCCATCCGGCGTGACCGGATCGAGCGCCGCCAGCGCCACCGCCGATTTGGCGATCAGGCGGAAGGTGCCGGTCAGGTTGATCGCGACCGCCTTCTCGAAGGTGGCGAGGTCGTGGGCGACGAGCTCGCCGGTCTCGCGCTTCTTCGAGACGACGCGGCGGCCGGGCGCGACGCCGGCGCAGTTGACGACAATGCGGGCGACGCCGTGGGCGGCGCGGGATTTTTGCAAGGCAGCGTCGACCGAGGCCTCGTCGGTGACGTCGCAGGCCACGAACAGCCCGCCGATCTCCTTGGCGAGCGCTTCGCCACGCTCGGCGTTGAGATCGAACAGCGCGACCTTGACGCCATGGCTGGCGAGCATGCGCGCCGTGCCTTCGCCGAGACCGGAAGCGCCGCCGGTGACGATGGCGGCAAGGGACGAATCGAGCTGCATGGCGCGTTCCTCAAGCTTTTGACATTGCTGCAAGGGGTTTAGAGGCGCGATGCTCCGCCTCCAAGAGCGATTCTAGCGGCCTCCCTTGTGCACGCTTGCGGGCGGGGCCACATCTTGGCGTCGAAAGCGCGCATCATTGGCGCGCCATGGAGGAGAAAGATGAGCGAGGGATTCAGCTTCAGCCAGCGTTTCACCGCCGAGGAGATGGCGGCGATCCGCCGGAGCCTGCGCGACGAGGAACGCTTCGGCTCGGAGCTCATGGCCCTGCTTCGGCGCGTCGCCAAGCGCATCCCCTTCGCCGAGGACGGGCTCGCCGCCTGGCTCTGCGCCCGCGACCCGGCGACGCCGCGGCGCGTGCGCTACACGCTGCTCGGCGCGCTCGGCTATTTCGTGCTGCCGATCGATGCACTGCCCGACATCATGCCGTTCCTCGGCTTCACCGACGATGCGGCCGTGCTCGCCGCAGCGATCGCGGCGGTGGCGGGCTCGATCACGGTCGAGCACCGCGCCCGGGCCAAGAAAATCCTCGCCGAGCTCTAGAGCCGGATCCGATCGGATTGGATCGATTTGATCGGTGAATCCGTCTCTCACTTTAGGATGGAGGTCGTTTTTGCCGATCAGCTTGCTGTGCAAGCTGATCGGAACGGGCTCTAGCGCCTCAGGGCGTCAGCACGATCTTGCCCTGAGCCTTGCGCTCGGCGATCAGCGCGAAGGCCTCGGCGGCGCGCTCCAGCGGGAAGGCGGCGTGGACATGGGCGCGGATCCTGCCCTCGGCCGCCCAGCCGAGCAGGCGTTCCATATTGGCGCGGTGGGCCTGCGGCTCGCGGCGGACGAAATCACCCCAGAACACGCCGCGCAGGTCGCAGCCCTTGAGCAGCAACAGGTTGAGCGGCGGCCTGGGGATGGCGCCGCCGGCGAAGCCGACGACGAGATAGCGCCCGCCCCAGCCCATCGAACGCAAGGCCGGCTCGGCGAGATCGCCGCCGACAGTATCGTAGAGCACGGCGAGCCCGTCGGGGGCGAGACGACGCAGTCCGGCCCGCAGATCGTCCGCGGCATAGTCGAGCCCTTCCTGCGCGCCATGCTCGCGGGCCAGAGCGAGTTTTTCCGGCGAGGAGGCGCAGGCGATGACGCGCGCGCCGAGCAGGGCGCCGATTTCGACGGCGGCGAGTCCGGCACCGCCGGCGGCACCGAGCACGGCGAGCGTCTCGGCCGCCTTCAGTTCGCCGCGCTGGATCAGCCCGTGCATGGCGG
>JAEXUU010000486.1 GCA_023452965.1 Pseudomonadota bacterium
CGCCCAAAAAACCCCCCCGGCCCCGGCCGCGGGGCCCCGGCCCCGTGCCGCTATTCGGCGGCGACAGCAAAGGATGCTTCGCTGTCCTCCACTTCGGGCGGCTGCTCCACGCTATCCGCGTCCTCCGGCTCCGCAGGCGCGGGGTCCGCTCCCTCCGGTTCGGGCGTCCGCAGCACGGCAGGAAGCCAGCCGGTCCCGGAAAGAAGCTGCTCGGCGGCTTGCGCCATGTCCGGCTTCTTCATGTCCGCGATGCGGCGAGCGGCGTCCTCGGACACGCCTTCGGTCACAGCGTCCACGATATGCGCCTTGGTGACGCGGCCAAGGTAGCTGTCCACGGTCGGCGTCCAGTCCTTCGCCACGTCCAGCGCCAGCGCGTCCGCCAGCCTGTCCGCCGTTTGCAGCGACCGGGGCTTGCGGTCCCACGGCAACCGCAGAGCGTTGACGGTGCGAGCCGCGCAATGCGCCAGCAACGCAATCCGCTTCGCCTCGTCCAGCCCGACGATGAAGCCCCACAGGTCCGCCACGTCGCGCGGCATCCGCTCGGCCCATGCCTCGTGCTGCTCGCTCGCCCGTGCCGCCAATGGCGTGTCCTCGATCCCGTCCGCATGGCTCCCCAAGGGGGTCACGGTCGGACGAACCTCAAGGCAACCGGCCTCCGCATAGCTGTAGAAAAGTTGCGCGGTCAGCGTGTGGGTCAGCGCGATCAGGGCCATATCGGGCTGCTCGGCCAGCGCCACGCGAAGCGCCAGCGTCCGATAGGCGGACAGGTCACGGGTGAGGCTGTCGGAAATCGGCTTGCCCGGGTCTTCGTCCTCGTCGGCATCCTGCACGTCCTCGTCGCCGTCCTCCGGCTGCTCGTCGTCGCCCATCTGCGGCTCGGTCGCATCGCCTTCTTCCGGCTCCGGCTGGGGGTCCGCCAACGCCTCGTCCTCGGCCCGCACGAAACCGCGCTCGACCCTGACCGTGCCGTCATGTTGAAGTACGACGAACGCACCGCCATTGGCGATCACATTGGGGTCGTAGGCGGAACGCTTGGCGGACAGGGCGTCCATTTCGGCGTCCAGCGCACGGGCTTTCGCCGCCAAATCCTCGGGCATTTCATCCAGCGAGTCATAGCCGTCGACGATCTGGTCGTACTCGGCCCATGCCTCATCGACCCGCGCCTCCTCCTCGTCGGACAGGGCGACGGTCTGCGGATAGAAGCGCCGCATCCCGTGGGCGTGGGGATAGTCGATATGCGCCTCGGCCCATTTCCAGCCCTCGGCCTGAACGCGCTCGGCAACTTCGCGCAATTTCTCGACGGCGAGCGTATCGAGCAAACCCGCATCCTCGAAGAACCCGCCACGATCCTCGCTGAACAGGTCGCGGATGATGTTGCCGCCCGCTTCCGCGTAAGCTTCGGCTCCGACGAATATCGCGCGCCGGTCCTCTGCCACGACATTGCTTGCGGTCATGTCGCGCCGGATGATCCACGGTTCGCGGTTGTGATGCAGGTTGGCGAAAACCTGCTCCTGCCGGTCATGGTCCTCGGTGATAGCGAAGGCCATAAGCTGATCCAGCGTAAGACCGTCCTCCCGATAGACCTGCAACAGCTTGGGCGAGACAGCGCCAAGGCGAAGCCGCTGCTTCACCACGCCAGCCGACACGCCAAACCGCGCGCCGATTTCTTCCACGCCATAGCCCTTGCTTTCGGACAGTTCGCGGAACCGCTCGAACTGGTCGGCGGGGTGCATAGGGGTCCGGGTCACGTTCTCGTCCAGACTGATTTCGGACGGATCGTTGGCGGTATCGAGCCAGCAGCGCACGACTTCCGACTTCTTGATCTGCTTGCGCTTGGCGCGCAGCAACATCGCCAGCCTGCGGCCTTCACCAGCGGTAACGAGATAGTTGCCGGTCGGCGTCCCGTCCTCCTTGGTTTCCGGCTCTACGACAAGGTTCTGGATCAGCCCCTTGTGCTGGATCGAAGCGGCCAGCGCCTCGATAGCGGCTTCCCCATGCGGCACCTTGCGGGCATTGCGCGGGGACTTCTTGAGCTTGGCGAGCGGCACGAAAATCTCGACGCCCGACACAGGCTCGGCGGCTAGGATTTCGGTAACAGCGTTCATCACACTTCTCCTAAAAACCACACTCACCCCGGAATGGGGTGGGCGGCGAAGAAGCTTGCCGTTGGCCCGCTGGCGGAGCCGGGCAGCATCCGCAGGACCGGAACGCAGTGGAGGACGCGCCAACAGCGCGTTGCGGCCCGGCGCGGCGGGCCTAAAGGGAAGCGTCGCCCACCCCATCGACGGGGAGAGAAACGACCAGATGCGATCGGGCTGGCGCAGCCCTGGCTCGATCTCCGCAGATCGGAAAGACAACAATCCGCGCAGCGGATTGCCGAACGGCGCAGCAGCGCCACCCCGCCATGCTGATCGTCACCCGGCAGGGACGAGACCCGTCAGGGGCTCGGTCGGAGCGCAGCGGAGATAGAGCGGCGGTCCCGTAGGGAGGCGCCAAGCCATTCTGCTGACCTTGCTTTTCCAGCCTATTTCGATTATATTTTAATCGGGTTGATAGCAGGTGATGAACATGGCGACTGAGACAAAAGTGTTGACCGCACACGTCCCGCTGCACCTCGCGGAGAAGGTTGAAGCAATGGCCTCGCGGCTCGAACGCTCGCGTGGCTGGGTGATGAAACAGGCGCTCGCCGCCTGGGTTGATCAGGAGGAGGAGCGTCACCGCATGACGCTCGAAGCAATGGAAGATGTCGATGCCGGGCGCGTGATCGACCATCAGGCCGTGCGCGCTTGGGCGGACAGCCTCGGCACTGACACCCCGCTGCCGCCGCCTTCGGCATGAGGATCAAGTGGACCGGCAAGGCGTCCTCGGATTTGGTGCGGCTGCACGAGCATCTGCGTCCGGTTGCCCCGGAGGCGGCGGCGCGGGTCGTGCAGCAGCTCTCGCGCGCGCCGGATCGGCTGCTCGACTATCCCCGGATCGGCGAGAAGCTGGACGCCTACGAGCCGCGCGAGGTTCGGCGCATCATCGTCGGCAATTACGAGCTGCGCTACGAGATTGCGGATGCGACGATCTTCATCCTGCGCCTGTGGCATTGCCGCGAGGAGCGCAGCTTCGAGTCGGACGACTGACGATGAGGCCGGCCGCATCGAACGCTACGATGCAGCGCGCCGCCCTTCGCCCCTATCTGCGCTTCGCCGCGACAGAGGCTTTGCATGAGGCGCGAGCGCGAAGCAGCCTGTCGGGATGGCCCTTGCCCGCAAAGTCCATCGTCGCCCCCATCGTCGCCGGGCCGAATGCCCGGACGACCTGTTCGACTATGCCACGCTGCCGGTCGGCAGCCTCCGTCCTTGCGCGGGGAAAAGCCCGAAGGACGATCTTTCGACCTGGACCGTCACCGACGACTGGCCCGAGCGCGTGCCGGTCACGAGTGCGGAAGTGGATGTGTTCGAGGCATGGTTCGGCGACGTTTTCGACGAGCTGTTCGGGCCGTGCCAATGATGTGAGGAGTTCGCTACCATGACCGTGCCGCTGCGCGCCGCCCTTTACCTGCGCGTTTCAACGGCGCGGCAGGCCGAGCATGACGTGTCGATCCCCGATCAGCGCAAGCAGGGCGAAGCCTATTGCCTGTCGCGGGGACTGGAGCTGGTCGATACCTTCGTCGAGGCCGGCGCATCGGCGACGAACGACCGGCGGCCCGAGTTCCAGCGCATGATCGAGGCCGGGACCAGCAAGCCCGCGTCGTTCGACGTAGTGGTGGTCCACAGCTTCTCGCGCTTCTTCCGCGATCACTTCGAACTGGAGTTCTACGTTCGCAAGCTCGCCAAGAACGGCGTCAAGCTGTTGTCGATCACGCAGGAAATGGGCGACGATCCGATGCACGTCATGATGCGTCAGATCATGGCGCTGTTCGACGAATATCAGTCGAAGGAGAATGCGAAGCACGTCCTTCGCGCGCTCAAGGAAAATGCCCGGCAAGGCTTCTGGAACGGCTCGCTGCCGCCGATCGGATATCGCGTGGTCGATGCCGAGCAACGCGGCGCGAAGATGAAGAAGAAGCTGGAGATCGACCCGATCCACGCCGACACGGTGCGGCTGGCGTTCAAGCTGGCGCTGGAAGGCGACGGCACATCCGGCCCGATGGGCGTGAAGTCGATCACCAAGCATCTCAACGAGCGCCGTATCTTCACGCGCGACGGCGGCCGCTGGGGCATCGGCACGGTTCATCGGATGCTGACCCGGCCGACCTATATCGGCCGCCACGAGTTCAACAAGCGCGGCAAGAGCAAGGAATTGAAGCCCTCCGAGGAAGTGATCGCGGTCGAGGTTCCGGCGATCATCGACCAGGCCACGTTCGATGCGGTGCAGGCACATTTCAAGGCGCGCAACCCGAAGGTCGCCCATCCGCAGGTCGTCGGTGGCCCGACGCTGCTGACGGGCCTGATCCATTGCGGGAAGTGCGGCGGCGCGATGACGATTCGCACCGGGAAGGGTGGGCGCTATCGCTATTACACCTGTTCGATGAAGGCGCGGCAGGGCGCGACCGCCTGCGAGGGCATGACGGTTTCGATGGAGCGGCTGGACGATCTGGTCGCAAACTATCTGGCCGACCGGCTGCTCGATCCCGACCGGCTGGAGGATGTACTAGCCGAGGTTCTGGATCGTCGACAGGAGCGCAGCGACCGGCGCCGCGAGCATATCGCGGAATTGAACCGGCGATCCGCCGAGACCGAGCTGCGCCTGAAACGGCTCTACGACGCGATCGAAAGCGGCGTCGCCGATTTGGACGATCCGGCGCTCAGGGATCGCATCGTCGCCTTGAAGGCGACTCGCGATCAGGCGCGGGCGGATGCCGAGCGGGCCTCGGCCCTCCTGCTCAACTCGACGCAGCAGGCCATCACGCCGGCCACGTTGCGAAAGTTCGCGTCAACGGCGCGGCGGCGCATCCGCACGGAAGGCGGCGGCTATCGCCGCGACCATCTTCGCGCCTTGGCGCAGCGGGTCGAGGTCGATCGCGGCGAGGTCCGCATCATGGGATCGAAGAGCAACCTGCTCCGCGTGCTGGCCGCCAATGGCGTAGCCACGGCGGCGGGCGGAGTGCCCATCGTTGTTCCGAAGTGGCGGACAGAGAGGGATTCGAACCCTCGATAGAGTTGCCCCTATACACGCGTTCCAGGCGTGCGCCTTCAACCACTCGGCCACCTGTCCTTGGAGTAAGGGCTGCCTGCGCAGGCGCGAAGCAGCGGTCGGGCGCGATATATAACGAGGATTTCGCGTCGATCAACCGGAATTTGCGTGGC
>JAEXUU010000531.1 GCA_023452965.1 Pseudomonadota bacterium
CCAAAACCCTGGTTCAGCGCCGGCTCCGGCGTCGCCGGGATACCGGAGACGGTGATCACCGCATTGGCCGAGGCGGTGCCGGGATTGCCGATGACGAGGGGCTTGGCCTCCAGCGACGCCTGCGGAACGGTGCGGTAGAAGGCGCCCTTGCGCTCGGCGCCGTCGACCGTCAGCGCCATGCCCTCGGCGTCCTTGGCCATCGCGGCGGCGGCCATCGCCATCCACATATTCTCCTGCGTCGAGGTGTAGCGCGCATTCTGGCGGGCGTTCTGGACGACATCGGCGGCGCGGGAGAGATCGGCACGCTCGCCATTGCTCTCGGCGATCAGGGTCAGGATGCCGGCGCCGTCGCGCAGCCGCGAGCCGTAATCGGGGCGCGACAGACCGTCGTCGCTGGCCTGCTGAAGCGCCCCCAGCGCGCTGGTGAAGGCGGCGCGGCCGCGGGTGCGGTCGCCGAGCAGCGAGAGCGCGGCGCCGATCTGGGCGCGGGCGAGGGGGGAGCCGAAATCGCCGAGCTTGTTGTCGGCGAGATAGCGCAGATCGCCCATCACCGGCCGGCCGTTGCGGGCGAGCACGTAGAGCGCATAGGCAATGCCGGCCGCCTCCTCCTTGTTGATCTCGCTGGTGTTGACGACCTGGTTGCGCAGACGGTCGAGCGCCAGGTTGAAGGCGATCTGCGGCACCGCGAACTGGCGCTCGCGGGCGCGCGTCAGGAAGTCGGTGACGAAGGCGTCGAGCCAGAGATCCTCGCCGCCGATGCTCCAGAGGCCGAAGGAGCCGTTACCGCCCTGGCGGGCGAGGACGCGCTCGATCGCGGCATTGACCCGCTCGTCGGCATTGCCGTCGAGCGCGAGCTGCTCCATCGAGGCCAGCCGGTTGACCACCAGCAGCGGCAAGGCCCGGCTGATCGTCTGCTCAGTGCAGCCATAGGGGTAGCGGTCGAGCGCCTTGAGGATCGCCGAGACGTCGAGCGCCGCGACCGGCGAGACCGAGACCGAGACGGCGCCGGAATCGGGCACGAGATCGGCCAGGAGGTCGGAGGAGACGGTTAGCGAGCCGCCGCCGGGGATCGGCCGGACGATGCGCCGCGCGATCGTCTGGGTCGAAGGCTGCACGCGCACGGCGAGATTCTGCACCGTGCCGATGCCGTTCGGGCCCGTGACCTTGACGTCGAAGCTCGCCCGGCCGAGGCCGGCGGCGGTGACCGGAATGGTCAGCGAGCTCTTGGCGCCGGCTGCGAGCGTCATGTTGCGGCGGGTCGCGTCGGCGGCGACGACGACCGGGCCCCTGACGTCGAGATCGACCAGATAGGAGCCGGCCGGCCCCTCGACATTGTCGATCTGCAGGTGGAAGCGCGACTGGTCGCCGAGCGCCAGGAAGCGCGGCAGCGTCGCCTGCGCCACGATCTGGTCGCGCACGAAGACGTCGGCGCTGGCCTGGCCGGTCCTGCCGGCCGACCAGGCGACGGCCATGACGCGGACCGAGCCGTTGAAGGCCGGCATCTCGAAATCGACCTTGGCCGTGCCATCCGGCCCGAGCTTGACCACGCCGGAATAGCGGGCCAGCGGCTCCTGGGTCGGCGCCTCGCCATTGAGCTGCGGCGCGGCATCGCCGCCGGAACGGATCGCGCCGCGCACGCCCTGCATGCCGTCGATCAGATAGCCGTAGAGATCGCGCAGTTCATGGCCGAGCTGGCGCTGGCCGAAGAAGTACTTGCTCGGATCGGGGCTCTCGAAACGGGTCAGGTTGAGGATGCCGACATCGACGGCGGCGACCGTGACGAAAGCCTCTTCTCCAGGCTTGGCGCCGGTCACCTTGACCGGCAGCGACAGGGTCGAGAGCGGCCGCACCAGATTGGGCGCGCCGAGATCGATGGCGAGATTGCGCTGGTCCTTGCCGACGCTGAACCAGGCAAGGCCGATGGCGCGGCCTGGCATGCGCTGGGCGGCCGTGTCCATCGGGCGATGCGCGAGGGCGACGAGATAGGCGCTGGCGCCCCAACCCGCCTTGGCCGGCAGGTTGATCGTGGTGCCGGAGGGCGAGACGTCGACGGTGCGGATCTCGTTGACGCCGTCGCCGAGCACGGCGAGCGTCGCCTTGCCGGTGAAGCGTCCGGTGAGGCGGACCTGCATGCTCTCGCCATCGGCATAGGCTGCCTTGTCGAGCGCGACGTCGAGCACGTCCGGCGTGTCGGCGGTCTTGTCGGTCTCGTAGCCGACGCTGAAGGAGACGCTGGTCTCGGTGGCATCGGCGCCGTCGGCGCTGACGTCGAGGCGATAATTGCCCCATTCGACCGGGGCGGCGATGCGCGCGGGGGCGTTCTCGGCGACCGCGATCTCGCCGTCCGAGACGCGGCGCGTCGACTTCACGCCCTCATAGTTCCAGCGGCCGTCCTGATAGAACCACTGATAGTTGCGGGTGACCTTGGAGAGCGTCCACTTGACGCCCTGCCGGCCGATCCGGCGGCCGTCGCCATTGGCCATGATCACGTCGAAATTGGCGGTCTGGCCATTGCCGAGCTCGCCATCCTTGAAGGCCTTGCGTACGCCGATGGCGGCGCCCTTGGGCACGATCGGCAGCGTCGCCGAACGGGCGATGGCGCGCCCGCCGGGCTCGCCGACGCGCACCGTCAGCTCGACCTCGAGGGGACGGTTGGCCTCCGGCTCGGCGACCGGGTTGACCGTGGTGACCTTGCCATTGGCATCGGTCTTGGTC